>JAQTWR010000023.1 GCA_028689195.1 Anaerolineales bacterium
AGGCGCGTCAGGCGGGGCAGGCTTTAGAAGCGGCGCCTGCAATACCGAAAGTCGCGGCGTGTAAAAACTACGGCGCCGAAAATCCCGGCAGCGAGCGGATTTGCGCGAAGTGCGGGTCGCCTTTGCCGCGCGCCGCCGCGCAGTCCGCTGCTCCCGCGCAAGCGCCCAAATCCGCAACCGCGCAGCCGAAGAAAATAAACTGGGCGTTGTTCGGCGGAATCGGCGCGGCTTTGATCCTGTGCTGCGCGGCGCTTCTATTCCTGTTTGTGTTCCCCTCGAAATCAGTACAGGGAACCGTGACCAGCGTGCAGTGGCAAACTTCCGTGCCTGTGCAGGAAATGCAGCCCGTCAATTACAGCCACGAAAGGGGAAGCGCGCCTTCCGACGCGTACAATGTCTCCTGCCAAACCGAAAGTCAGGAAGTCTGCGTAGATAAGACCGTAGACCAGGGCAACGGCTTTGCGGAAGTGGTCAAAGAATGTCACACCGAAGACGCGCAATATTGCGATTACACAGTGGACGAATGGCAAACGGTTCATGTTTATACGTTGAGAGGCAACGACGCTTGCCCCGTGTACGCCGACCCGGGAATTTCCAGCGCGCAGCGGCTTGGCGATAAGTCTGAAGAATTGACCGTCCATTTCGACGTTTCTGGCGGGGATGAAGTTTATACGCCGTCTTCTG
Organism: Anaerolineales bacterium; assembly: GCA_028689195.1. Taxonomy (GTDB): domain Bacteria; phylum Chloroflexota; class Anaerolineae; order Anaerolineales; family Villigracilaceae; genus Villigracilis. The sequence continues at coordinate 685 of JAQTWR010000023.1, forward strand.
AGAGCGAGTTCCAGCGGTTTACAATCGGCAGCGTTTGGACGCTGACAATGAACGCGATGGGCGGCATATTAAGCGTAGAGAAATAAAAACGCCATGATAAAACTTCCCGGACTCATTGACCCCCACGTCCATGTGCGCGAACCCGGACAAACCCACAAAGAAGATTGGGACACCGCGACTCAATCTGCGCTTGCGGGCGGCATAACTACAATCTTGGCGATGCCGAACACTAAGCCGCCGATTTTTGATTCTGCTACTTTGGATATTGCGCTGCGCGCCGCGAAACAAAACGCGCGCTGCGACTACGGTCAATTTATCGGCGCGGGACCCCATAACGCGGACCTTCTTCCCGCGCTTGCGAATCGCGCCGTCGGGTTGAAGATGTACCTCGATTCGACTTTTGGCGAACTGCGCCTCGACGACATGACGTTATGGACGCCGCATTTCGAAAAATTCCCAAAAAATTTTCCCCTCGTCTTACATGCCGAATCAAGAACAATGGCGGCTGGGATTCTATTCGCGGCTATTTACGACCGCCCCGTTCACATCGCGCATATTTCATTGCGCGAAGAAGTGTTGCTCATCAAAGCCGCAAAGGAAAAGGGAATCAAAGTCACTTGCGAAGTTTGTCCGCATCATTTATTTATGACCAAAGATTCTCCTCTCCCTCAGGAAGAGGGGGCGAGGGCAAATGGACGCAAGGAAGTCCGCCCGCGTTTAGCGACCAAAGAGGATGTAGACGCGCTGTGGCAAAACCTCGCCGTGATTGATTGCTTCGCCACCGATCACGCGCCGCACACGTTGACCGAAAAAGATTCCGATAATCCGCCGCCGGGATTCCCCGGGTTGGAAACCGCGCTCCCTTTGTTGCTTACCGCCGTTTCTGAATCTCGATTAACGATTCCCGATATTATCGAAAAGATGTTTACAAACCCCAAAAAGATTTTCAATCTTCCCGAACAGCCTGAAACGTATGTGGAGGTAGACGAAAACGCGGCGTATGAGATTAAAGCGTCCGAGCAATTTACGCGCTGCGGCTGGACTCCCTTTGAAGGGTGGAAAGTAAAAGGCAAAATCCGCAAGGTTGTGCTGCGCGGAAAGACGGCTTTCGAGGACGGGAAGATTTTTGCCGAAGCGGGGTACGGGCGGAATATTCGGGGCTAATCTCGTGACAATTGTCACTGAAAATATAAAAAGTCCGCTGTTATAATCCGCACTATTGAGTCCACTTTGCGAGATTTTTCTTGCATATAAATAACATAAAAGAGGTAATCATGGCATACGTAAACGTCACAGTCCCCGCAGGCGGGGCGAAAATCACAATTGAAAACGGCAAGTTGAACGTTCCCGATAACCCGATCATTCCCTTCGTTGAAGGCGACGGAACGGGACGCGACATCTGGCGCGCTTCTGTGCGCGTGTTGGACGCGGCGGTGGAAAAGGCTTATGGCGGCAAACGCAAAATTCACTGGATGGAAGTGTTTGTCGGCGAAAAGTCGTTCAAGATGTTCAATAGCTGGCTGCCCGATGAGACTGTTGAAGCCTTTCAGGAATTTTTGGTTGGCATCAAAGGACCGCTGACTACGCCCATCGGCGGCGGCATCCGCTCGTTGAACGTCGCGCTCCGCAAACTGCTCGACCTCTACGTCTGCCAGCGCCCCGTGCGCTATTACAACGGCGTGCCTTCCCCCGTGAAGCATCCCGAATATGTAGACATGGTCATCTTCCGCGAGAACACCGAAGACATCTATACGGGCATCGAATTCCAATACGGCACCGACGACAACAAGAAATTTATGGAGTTGTTCAAAGAGAACTTCCCCAAGGAATACGCCAAGATGCGCTTCCCCGAAACTGCGGGAATTGGCATCAAGCCCGTTTCCATCGAAGGGACGGAAAGACTCGTCCGCGCCGCGATTCAATGGTCGCTGGATAACAAACGCAAGAGCGTGAACTTCGTCCATAAGGGCAACATCATGAAGTTCACCGAAGGCGCGTTCAAAGATTGGGGCTACACCCTCGCCAAACGCGAATTCCGCGACAAGATCGTCACCGAGCGCGAGACTTGGATTCTCGGCAATAAAGAAGGCAACGCGAATTTGACCGTCGAAGAAAACGCGAAGATGATTGATCCCGGTTTCGACATGATGAGCCCCGCGCAGCAGAACGACATCAAACAGGAAATCGAAGAAGCGCTGAAACTGTGGGACACGCACGGCGAAGGCAAATGGAAGAAGATGCTCCTCATCAAAGATTCCATCGCCGATGTTTCCCTCCAGTTCACGATTATCCGCGCGCGCGATTACGACGTGATCGCTACGTTGAACCTCAACGGCGATTATCTTTCCGACGCGCTTGCTGCGCAGGTCGGCGGTATCGGCATCGCTCCCGGAGCGAACATCAACTACGAAACGGGACACGCGATTTTTGAAGCGACGCACGGCACCGCGCCCAAGTACGCCGACCTCGATAAAGTGAATCCCGGCTCGGTCATTCTCTCTGGCGAAATGATGTTCCGCTATATGGGCTGGACCGAAGCCGCCGATTTGATCGTCAAAGGCGTGGAAGGCGCCGTCGCCGCCAAGACCGTTACTTATGATTTCGCCCGCCTGATGGACGGCGCAAAAGAAATCAAATGTTCCGAGTTCGGCGACGCGGTCATCAAACACATGGCGTAAACGCTAAAATTCAAACGTTAAAAACAAATTCGCCCGCGAAATTAATCTTTCGCGGGCGAATTTGTTTTATTCTTCTTTCTGTTTGCCGTTCCCCTTTTTATCTTGCCAGCACCTTCGCCATGTGATAGTACTCCAAATTCACCTTGCGCTTGTTGCTGATTACATCCACGAGCTGGATAAAATCCACGCCCTTGCCTTTCAGTCCGGTCATTACGCCGTGATTGCCTTCGACCAACGCCTCCACCGCTTTCACGCCCATACGCGAGGCGAGCAGGCGGTCATAGGCGGTGGGCGATCCGCCGCGCTGAATATGACCGAGAATAGTCATGCGCGTTTTGAAGCCCACGTCGAGGTCGTCAATTTTTTGCGCGAGGTCGGTCGTGCGGATGTTCGAGCCTTCCGCGTTGATAATGATGGCGTGGGTCTTGCCGCGTTTGTAGGCTTCTCCCACCGCCAGCGCAACTTCTTCGGCGGTGATTGGCACTTCGGGGATGAGAGCCACTTCCGCGCCGCAGACGATTGCCGCCATTACCGCGAGGTAGCCGCTGTTGCGTCCCATCGTCTCGACCAAAAACGCGCGCTGATGCGACGACGCCGTATCGCGCAATTTATCCACCGCGTCCATGATGGTGTTCATGGCGGTATCTGTGCCGATGGCGATATTCGTTCCCCAAATGTCGTTGTCAATGCTGCCGGGGGCGCCGATGACCTTTACGCCTTGTTTTGAAAGCGCGTACGCGCCGTTCATCGAGCCTTCGCCGCCGATGATGACCAGCGCGTCAATGCCCGCTTCGTTCATCTTGCGGATCGCGTCGCGCTGCCCGTCAGGTTCCATGAAGCGTTTGCTGCGACTGGTGCGTAGAATCGTGCCGCCGCGCTGTAAAATGCCGCCCACGTCGCGCGCGCCCATCAAACGGTATTCGCCGTTGAGCAGTCCTTCGTATCCGTTTTGAATACCGATGACTTCCAAATTATTCGTCAACGCGGTGCGTACCACAGCGCGGATCGCCGCGTTCATGCCGGGGGCGTCGCCGCCCGAAGTTAAAACGCCTATCTTGAATTTCTCTGCCATATTTAGATTTCTTTCTTGATTTGATAATGATCAAAATCGCGCGCTATGACCACGTTTGGGAAGATCGCCTGCGCTTCGGCAAGCACGTCTTTTCCGCGATAGCGCCGCGAAATATGAGTGAGGATGAGTTTCTTAACCCCCGCTTTGATAGCCAGTTCCGCGCCCATGCGCGCGGTGAGGTGCGAGAAGCGCTTCGCCATATCCGCTTCTTCTTCCAAGTAAGTGGATTCGATGACGAGTCCGTCCGCGTCTTTGCAAAATTCGACGAGGTTATCTACGCGACTCGCGTCTCCGACGACCACAAATTTGCCGCCTTTTTCCCAATCGCCTAAGACGTCGTCGGGAGTTACTACGCGCCCATCGGGGAGCGTGACGGTTTTGCCCGCCACCAGAGAGCCGCGTTCGGGTCCAAACGGAACGCCGAGTTTGTCCGCTTTTTGCGAGAGAAACGGACGGCGCGATTTTTCTTCAAAGGCGTATCCCAGACAATCGGGACCGCGATGCGAAACGGAAAAAGCCGTGACCGTGAAATCGTCGGCTTCAAAAATAACGCCGGGTTTGATTTCAATCAACTTCAACGGCATCGGCGGGTTTTGTCCGCGCAGCACCACATCGTAAAGCAACACGCGCACGCGCTCCAGCGTACTGCGCCCGCCGAAGATTTCCAACTCTTCAATTGATTCCCATTTTAAGAAAGTGGAAAGCAAACCGCCCAACCCCAAAATATGATCGAGATGCCCGTGCGTTAATAGGATGCGCGTCAGGCGCTTGAAGCCAATGCCCGATTGCAGAATCTGCCGCTGCGTGCCTTCGCCGCAATCAATGAGAAAACGGTATTCGTTATGAGAAACGACCTGCCCTGCAAGTCCGCGCTGAATGGACGGCGCCGACGCCGATGTGCCAAGAAAAAGTATTTCAAACAATATTAAGTCCTTACGCCGAACGAATCAGATATTGGACGCAATTGTACCTTAATGAAGCGATGGGATATAAAAGAATGTCTGTCTGGGAGCGTCCAACTTTGTGTCTTTGCGACTTGGCGCTGAGAAAAGCCCATTCGCAGGGTTTTTCTGAATGATGGTATAAACGGGGCGTTGTGATACCCTCGACATAATCGGCGGATAGTCAGCGATGAAAAAAAACATTTCCATTCTTTTTATCCTTTGCGTTTTGATCTCCTCATGCGCCGCGCCCACGCCCGCCCCGCAAGTTTTTGCGCCTTTCATTTTAATCACGCAAGCCCCAAACGGATCGCCCACCCCAACGCCCTTTCAACCCATCGAGATGAGCGCCCCGTCCTGGACTTTGACTCCTGCGCCCACATTAACCTCCATCCCGTTACCGACTTTCACCGATACCGCGACTTTACCTGCGCCTACGCTGATTCCTCCAACTCAAAACGCGCCAACTCCCGGCGCGCCCTCGCCTACAAATTACGTTTTTTATTCGACATTGGATTTCAAATCGCATACGCTCGGCGTGGATGAGACAATCCGTTATTACAACAACACGGGCGTCGCGTTGTCTGATATTGTCTTATCCGTTCAGCCCAATCGGTGGATCGGCGCGTTTGTCTTGAGTTCGCTCATGCAGGATAACGCCGCAGTAAACGACTTTACGCTTAACGACCAGCGCCTGACGTTAACCCTTCCGCGACAAATTCCCGCAGGTTCGGCGACGACATTGACGTTAAGTTTTACGCTCAATATTCCCGCAAAAGGATCGGGCTTATTCGGCTACGACTTCAACCAAATCAACCTCGTGGATTGGTATCCCTTCGTCGTTCCATATAAGAACGGCTGGGTCTTGCACGACCCCATGCCTTTTGGCGAACATCTTGTTTATGATTCTTCGGATATTGAAGTCAACATCAAAACCGACGCGGATGTGATTCTCGCCGCGTCCGCGCCCGCCGAAGCCAACGGCGACTGGACTCGTTATCGCATTTACGGCGCGCGCACGTTCGCAATTTCGGCGAGTAACGAATTCCTGGTTGCAGAATCAGCGGTGGGGACGACGATCATCCGCGCGTATTATTTCAGCGGATATAAAGCCGCGGCGGATAGCATCCTGTATTCGGCGGTGCAGGCGGTCAATCTATTTGGCGCGAAGTTTGCGCCGTATCCATATCAAACGCTTGCAATTGTCCAAACGGATATTCACGACGGGCAGGAATATGACGGGCTGGTTTTCATCTCGTCCGATTTTTACGGACAGTACGGCGGCGGCGCGAAGAATAATCTCACGACAATCGGCGTGCATGAGATCGCGCATCAATGGTGGTTTGGATTGGTGGGAGACGATCAAGCGCTCGAGCCGTGGCTCGACGAAGCCATGTCTGCGTACAGCGAGAAGATTTTCTACGAATATCACTATCCCAAATACGGCGATTGGTGGTGGCAGTTCCGCGTGGATTATTTCGGTCCCGCGGGCTATGTGGATTCGACGATTTACGATCACGGCACGTTCCGCGCCTACACCAACGCCGTCTATCTCAACGGCGCGCACTTCGTACACGACCTGCGCGTGTTGATGGGCGACGACGACTTCTTCCGCTTCTTGAAAGATTACGCCTCGCGCTACTCGCGCGGACGCGCAACATCGATTGATTTCTTCGCCGTCGCGCGCGAACACACCGGCGCCGATCTTACTTATTTAATTGCGGAATATTTTTCAGGGTCGTATTGATTCCCCTCTCCTTTTGGGCGAAGGCTATTACTCGAATATCGCAATTCCGCTTTGATCTACATCCGCCAATAACTCGAAAACCGTTTTATTCAATATGGGGTGAACGAAGTTGGGCGCAATATCGGCGAGCGGAACTAATACGAAAGCGCGCTCATGCAAACGCGGATGCGGAATCGTAAGCGCGGGCGTATCCACTATCTCGTCGTCGAAAAATAGAATATCAATATCAATCAAACGCGGGCCGTTCTCGAAACCCGGTTCGCGCCCCAGCGCTTTTTCGAGTCGCTTCAAATGTTTCAACAAAGCGGGCGCGTCCAAATAGGTTTCGGCTTTTATAACTTGATTCAAAAACGCAGGCTGATTTTTATATCCCCAGGGCGGCGTTTCATATACTTGCGACTTTGCCTTCAACGACATTTGCGGCGCGAGATTTCCAACCGCCATTTTAAGATTCGCAAGCCGGTCGCCCATGTTGCTGCCAAACGCAAGGTAAACAATGTGATCCATAAATTCTCCTATTCAAGCAATGATACAACATCCGCGTTCTTTAATGCGATTTGAAGATCCGCGCTTTTCAAGATGATTGCCCTGTCGCGCATTCCCGAACCTATGGAAATTTCCTCTTCGTCGAATACGCGCGATTCGATCAACACTCGAATTTGTTTCCGTAGCCCCAAAGGTCCCACCGTCCCGATTTTATATCCCGTCGCGGCAAAGACTTCGTCTTCCGTCGCCATCGTGACGCGCGAACGCCCAAGATATTTCCGCAGCGCCTTCCACGAAATTTGCCCCGAACCCGCGACAAGCGCCATCACAAATTCGTCTTCCGAAACGCGGAACAGAATGCTCCTCACAATTTGCGAAACCCGCTGACCGCGTTCGCCCGCCGCCTGCTCAAACGAAACGACGGGATTTTTGTGATGAAATACTTTATGCGGAATATCGAGCTTTGTTAAAGCAAGGCTGACTGGCGGCGCGTCCATTTTATCCAAACCTCTCCGCCCGCAGCGGACTTAAATCGAACGCCGTTTCTTTCCCGTTGACCAGTTCTGCTACAACCTGCCCCGTGCCGGGTCCCAGCGATAAGCCCAGCATGGCATGACCTGTGGCGAGGATTAAATTCTCATATCGCGGGGCGCGCCCAATGATGGGCGCTCCATCGGGCGTGACGGGACGCAGCCCCGCCCAGGTCTCTTTAATATCAAGTTTTTCATCGAGGGCTATATATTCGCGGACGGAATTTTCGAGCCGTTGTATCCAAAGCGGATTTGGGGTCATGCTGTAATTGCCCACTTCAAGCCGTCCCGTGAAGCGCAAGAGATCGCCCATCGGCGAGACCGCGATCCTGCGCTCGCCGAGAATCAACGCATGGCGCGGCATTTGTTTGTTCGCGGTCATAGTCAGGCTGTATCCGCGCGCGGGTTGGACGGGAATATTCAACTTCAAACCCCGCGCCGCTAACGGAGAAAACGCGCCCGCGGCGAGGATGATCTGCCCGGCTTCGAAATCATCCGCGTCCGTTTTGACTTTGGTTATTTTTCCATTCGCCGATTCGAAACCTGTGACGGATGTGTTTTCGCGCGTCTCAGCGCCCATTGCGCGCACGCGTTCGCTTAAGGATTCGAGAAACAACGCGGGATGTAAATGCGCGTCGCCCGTAAAATGCACGCCGCCGATCACATCGTCCAGCGCGGCAGGTTCGACCTCGCGCACTTTCGATTTGTCGTATACGCTTACGGGAACGCCGTGCTTCAGCATGAACTCGGCTTCGATCTGCCCTTCATGGAAACCTTTTTCGTTTTTATATAAATTGAGAAAACCCTTTTCCTGATAATGGCACTCAAATTTTTCTTCGGCGATCATTTGCGAGAAATTTTTTGCGCTTAATTGTCCAAGACTGGATAGCGGGGAAATTGAGCGCTGCACGTTTGCTTCGCTGCATGAAGCAGCAAATTGGATGAGCCACAAAATATATTTTGGGTCAAGGCTGATTTTCATCCCAAAGGGACTGCGCGCGGGATCGAGCGCCCACTTAAGCGCGGAAGTTACCACCCCGGGCGCCGCAAGCGGAATGATATGACTCGGCACAATATGTCCCGCGTTGCCCGAGCCGCTGCCTTTCCCGATTTCTTTCGCGTCGAGGATGGTTACTTTGCGTCCCGATTTCAAAAGGTAATAGGCGCAACTTAACCCGACAGGTCCGCCGCCGATGATGAGGATGTCCGTTTTGATAGTCATTGTGAATTCCTTTGTAACAAAGATGACTGCGCGTAAACTTTTTATCGCGAAGACCGCAAAGTATGCAGTCTCCATTTTGCCACAGAATATTCATTTGCGGCATTGTCAATGTATCTACTTTTCCCGTCGTCTATTACAATCAGCGCATTACAAATAACCCTGAACGCGCCGTTGATGCGGCGGACTTCAGGGTTGCGTAAGATGGAGACTGCAAATGCCCGATATGGATTTGGAAGCCCGCATACGCTCGGTGTTCGACCGGCAGCAGATGTTGAAAACGCTCGACGCGCGCTTGATTAAGGTCAGCGCGGGAGAAGTTCAAATTGAGATGCCCTTCCAGCGCGAACTGACCCAGCAGCATGGATTTATTCACGCGGGCGCGATCACGACGCTGATTGATAACGCCTGCGGGTACGCCGCGTACACGGTGATCCCGCCGCAAGGAAGCATCCTGACGATTGAGTTCAAAGTCAATTTTATTGCCCCCGCCAAAGGAGAGAAGTTTATCGCGGTAGGCAGGGCGATTAAATCCGGGCGCACCTTAACGATTTGCTCGGGCGAGGCTTTCGCAATCGAACGCGGAGAATCCAAACTCGTTGCGCTCATGCAGGCGACCATGATGAATCTGGATAAGTAGCCCGCGCAATTTTTATTTGACATTCCCAAACCTGCGTGATATAAGGCTTTAACAATTGACGTTCTGTACTCATCCGGAGAGGCGGAGGGAACGGTCCCGCGAAGCCTCGGCAACCATGCAGCGATCGGTGATCAGTGAAGAAGGCGCTAATTTCGTCAGACGAAAGTCTGGAAGATGAGAGTCGCGCGCGTTCATTTCGCCTCTCTAATGAGAGGCGCTTTTTTGTATGTCATTGCGAGGGCGATAGTCCGAAGCAATCCCTGCGATATGCGGAGATTGCATCGCCGAAGAACGGCTTGCAATGACGAGAGGAATATTAATACTATGGAAATCGGCGAAACAATTTACGTCGCCACGCGCGAAGAATTCCGCGAATGGTTGGAAAAAAATCACAAGACCTGCAAAGAGATTTGGTTGATCCAATATAAGAAGTTCGCGCAAAAACCTTCCATCCCGTATGCAGACGCGGTGGAAGAAGCGATCTGCTTCGGTTGGATAGACGGGTTTGAAAAAGGCATGGACGATCAACGCTTTGCCAAACGCTTTACGCCGCGCAGAACCAAATCCTTGTGGACGGAGATAAATATCGAGCGCGCGCGCAAAATGATCGAAGAAGACAAGATGACCGAGGCGGGGCGCGCAACCTTGCCTAAGGGCGTGCATTAATCGCGTTTATCTCTGCTCATCCAGATAAATTAATTTTAGGAGTAACTTAATGACCCAACGCAAATATACCAACCGCCGTTACCTAGACGCGCTCGAAAAGAAAGTCCTCGTCTTCGATGGCGCCATGGGAACGAGCCTGCAATTGCAAAACCTGACCGCCGAACATTTTGGCGGCGAACAATACAACGGATGTAACGACTACCTCGTCATCTCATATCCGCAAGCCGTGGAAAAAGTCCATCGCGCGTTTTTCGAAGTCGGCGTGGATGTAATCGAAACAGACACCTTCCGCTCGAACCGTTTGACGATGAAAGAATACGGCTTGCAAGACCGCATCCTTGAAATCAACATGGCGGCGGCGTCATTGGCGCGTCGTTTGGCAGATGAATATTCGCGCGCTCCCTCACCCCTAGCCCCTCTCCCAAAGGGAGAGGGGCTAGGGGTGAGGGAAAGATTCGTCGCCGGTTCGATGGGACCCACGGGCAAACTTCCTTCCACCAACGACCCCGAACTTTCAAACATCGCCTACGACGAATTGATTGATATTTTCCGCGAGCAAGCCGTCGGATTAATTCGCGGCGGCGTGGATTTGCTGCTCATCGAAACCTCGCAGGATATTCTCGAAGTCAAAGCCGTCATCAGCGGCATTCACAAAGCCTTCGACGAAACGCAAATTTACCTGCCCATTCAAGCGCAGGTCACGCTTGATACAACGGGACGCATGTTGCTCGGTACCGACATCAACGCGTCGCTGACCATCCTTGAAGGCATGGGCATTGACGTGATCGGACTCAACTGCTCGACGGGACCCGAACACATGCGCGAGCCGATCCGCTTCCTCGGCGAAAATTCCACGCTGCCGGTTTCGTGCATTCCCAACGCGGGGCTTCCGCTCAACGTGGATGGGCAGGCTGTCTATCCGCTTGAACCTGAACCGTTTGCAAATGATCTCTATGAATTTGTGACCAAGCATAATATCTCCGTCGTTGGCGGATGCTGCGGTACAACGCCCGCGCACCTTAAAGCGTTGGTTGAAAAATTAAATAATCATCCAAGTCACAACCGTCCGTTGTCTTCGGTCGGTCGTCTGTCTTCCGCCATGTCCGCGATTGCCATGCGACAAGACCCCGCGCCAACCCTGCTCGGCGAACGATGCAACGCCCAGGGTTCGCGCAAATTCAAACGACTGCTGCTCGAAGAAGATTACGACGGAATTTTAGACGTGGCGCGCGAACAGGTGGCGGGCGGCGCGCACGCGTTGGATATTTCTGTGGCGGTCACCGAGCGCGCCGACGAAGGCGAACTGATGCGTAAGGTCGTCAAGAAATTGCAAATGGGCGTGGATGTTCCGCTGGTGATTGACACCACCGAAGTGGACGTAATGGAAATTGCGCTGCAAACCGCGCCGGGTCGCTGCTTGATTAATTCGACTCATCTTGAATCGGGACGCGCAAAAGCGGATAAGATTTTCAGCCTCGCAAAAAAATATAACGCCGCCGTCATCGTTTTGACGATTGACGAAGCGGGCATGGCGAAAACCGCGCAGCGCAAACTCGAAGTGGCGCAGCGCATTTACGACATTGCCGTCAACGAGCATGGACTCAAACCCGAAGATTTGGTCTTCGACGATTTAACTTTCACGCTCGCAACCGGCGACGTGGAATTTATCGACTCGGCAAAAGAAACCATTGAAGGCATTCGACTCATCAAACAAAACCTGCGCGGCGTGATGACTTCGCTTGGCGTAAGCAACCTCTCCTTTGGACTCGCGCCGCAGGCTCGTCCCGCGTTGAATTCCGTCATGTTGTATTACTGCGTGCAAGCGGGCTTGGATATGGCAATCGTCAATCCTGTGCATGTCAAACCCTACGCCGAAATTGACGCGGAAGAACGCAGCCTGTGCGAAGACTTGATTTTCAATCGCCGCGCAGACGCGCTGCAAAGATTCATCCAGCATTTTGAAACGGTCACGGTTTCAAACGAATCCACGCTCGCCGATCCCACCGAAGGCATGACCCCCGAACAACGCCTGCACTGGAAAATTTTGCACCGCTACAAAGACGGCGTCGAAGCGGATATTGACGAGATTATTAATCGTTCCCTCGCCCCTAGCCCCTCTCCCACAGGGAGAGGAGGACAACTCGGGGCTGAGGACAAACCTCGCAAGTACAATCCTCGCATTCCCGACGCGCTCAAAGAACGCGTTCGCGAACTTCGCAAAAACTCCACTGAAGCGGAACAATTCATGTGGAGCGTTCTTCGCAACAGATCTTTCCACGACGCAAAATTCCGCCGCCAACACCCGATGGAAGGTTATATTCTGGATTTCTATTGCGATGAAGCCAAACTTTGCGTTGAACTTGACGGCGGTCAACATAACGAAGATGAACAAGTTAAACACGATGAAGAGCGCGCAAAAATATTGTTGGAAAAGCAAGGCGTTCAAGTTGTTCGTTTTTGGAACAGCGATGTTTTGCATAAAACAGAAGAAGTGTTACATGTTCTTTGGGATATTCTTGACGAGCGACTCGCTCCCTCACCCCTAGCCCCTCTCCCTTTGGGAGAGGGGGATAACTCCCTTCCCACCTTGGGGGAAGGGTTGGGGATGAGGGCGCGTCAACACGAAATCGCCGTTCACACATTGAACAATGTGTTGCTCCCTGCGATGAAAGAAGTGGGCGATAAATTCGGCGCGGGTGAATTGATTTTGCCCTTCGTGTTGCAATCTGCCGAGGTAATGAAGAAGACCGTCAACCATCTTGAAAATTATCTTGAGAAGGTCGCGGGCGTTACCAAAGGCACGGTGGTCATCGCCACCGTTTACGGCGACGTGCATGACATTGGCAAGAATCTTGTCAAAACGATTCTCGCCAATAACGGCTACACCGTGATTGACCTCGGCAAGCAGGTCCCCGCCGAAACGATCATCACCAAATCAGTGGAGGCGAACGCCACCGCCATTGGGCTTTCCGCGCTGCTGGTTTCCACTTCCAAGCAGATGCCGCTCATCGTCAACGAGATGCATCGTCGCGGACATAAGATTCCCATTCTCATCGGCGGCGCGGCGATCAATCGGCGTTTTGGTCGGCGCATCCTTCAAACCGAAGACGGCTCGACTTATGAAGCGGGAGTCTTCTATTGTAAGGATGCGTTTGAAGGTCTTGAGACGATGGATCAATTGATTGACGCGAATCGCAAGCCCGCTTTATTTGAGCAAATGCATAAAGGCGCGGAGATGGAACTTGGACGCGCAAGCGTTCAACGTTCAAACGCGCAAACATTTGAACGTTCAAATATTATCCCCGCGCCCATTGCTTTACCATCGAAACTGGGTCAAAGAGTCGTCAAAGATATGCCGCTCGAAATGGTACTCAAACATCTCAACATGAACGAGTTGTATCGTCTTTCATGGGGCGCAAAAAATACGCACGGCGCGGAGTGGGATAAGTTGAAAAAAGAATTCGACGCGCGCCTCGCAAAGATGACCAAAGACGCGCTCAAAGACGGCTGGCTCAAACCGCAAGCCGTGTATGGATATTTCGCCTGCCAAGCCGACGGCGACGATTTGATCCTTTACGAAAACGCCGAGAATAAAAAAGAGATTGCGCGCTTCAATTTTCCGCGCCAGCCGTATGACGATCATCTAGCGCTGTCCGATTACTATGCCTCGGTCGAGTCTGGTCAAATGGATGTGGTCGCGCTGCAAGTCGTCACCGTTGGACTCGAAGCCACCGAGAAATTCGAGAAACTTCAAGCCGCCAACGATTACACCGAAGCCTATTTCATTCATGGGCTTGCCGTGCAAACCGCCGAAGCGACGGCGAATTATTTGCACGAACACATCCGCCGCGAGCTGGGACTCGCCGCCGAACAGGGCAAGCGCTACTCGTGGGGCTATCCCGCCATCCCCGAGCTG
>JAQTWR010000024.1 GCA_028689195.1 Anaerolineales bacterium
TCTTGTGGATAAATGGTTCGCGGAAAATACCTTCCACGCCGACGAATTCAAACATTTGGACGAACTGGTCGAATTGAAAAAGAAACAAGGCGCGACCATCAGCCTTGCCCTGCCCGCGTTGAATGAAGAAGCGACGGTGGGAAAAGTTATCAAGATGATGAAAAGCGAGTTGATGGAAAAGTTTCCGCTGCTCGACGAGATTGTGCTGCTCGATTCGGATTCCGCCGACCGCACGCGCGAAATCGCCGAGGCGGAAGGCGTGCCAGTTTACATCCATCAACAACTGCTTGAAAGGCTCGGCGCGCGGCGCGGAAAAGGCGAAGCGTTGTGGAAGAGTCTGCTCGTTACGCGCGGCGACATCATCGTGTGGATAGATACCGACATCGTGAATATTCATCCGCGATTTGTGTACGGCATCATCGCCCCGCTTTTGTTGAATCAACAGGTGCAATTTGTCAAAGGCTTTTACCGCAGACCGTTGAAGGTCGGCGAAAAAATGCAGGCGGGCGGCGGCGGGCGCGTAACCGAGTTGACGGCGCGTCCGTTGCTAAACCTGTTTTACCCCGAACTTTCGGGCGTTGTCCAGCCGCTTTCGGGCGAATACGCGGGCAGGCGCGAGGCGTTGGAACGCGCAACCTTCTATTCGGGGTATGGCGTCGAGACGGGGCTGCTGATTGATATTTACGAGCGTTATGGGTTGAACGCCATCGCGCAGGTTGACCTGCTCGAACGTATCCATCACAACCAGCCGCTGGAGGCGTTGAGCAAAATGTCCTTCGCCATCATTCAAACGGTCATTCGAAAATTGGAAAGCCGTTTTGGGGGCGCCGTGCTTGAAGACGTGAATCGTTCGATGAAGATGATTCGTCACAACGCAAACGGATATTATCTCGACGTTGAAGAGATCGCCGAACGCGAACGCCCGCCGATGATTGAAGTGCGGGAATATCTGGAGCGAAAGCGATGACGGAATTTTGGTTAATTCGTCACGGGCAAACGGATTGGAATTCAACAGGCAGGTGGCAGGGACAATCTCCCGACGCGCCCGCGCTCAACGACGCGGGATTTGCCCAGGCGCTTGCCCTGCGCGATCAATTACCCGACGCGGATTTTTCCGCCATTTATAGCAGCGACCTGCTCCGCGCGAAACAGACCGCCGAGTTGGTCGCCGCCCCCTTGAATTTGACCGTTGTCCTCGATTCTCGTTTGCGCGAGATGAATCTCGGCGCGTGGGAGGGGATGCTCTCCGACGATATTCAGGCGCAGTATCCGCGCGAACTCGAGGCGCGCAAACAAAATCCGTTTGAGGCGCGCGCGCCGCAGGGAGAATCTCCGCGCGAGGTCGCGCAGCGCGTCATCGCGGCGGCGGATGAAATCGCGGCGCGGCATCCAAATCAATCTGTGTTGATTGTTTCGCATGGGGTTTCGCTGGCTATCATCCTCTGCCGCGCGCGTGAAATTCCTTTGGATAAGGTGTATGAAAATATTCCCGAAAACGCAAAACCGTATCGCGCGAAGTGGAAATGAAAATGAAATTCTTTGGGTTATACTTTCAAAATTCAATAACCAGTTTGGAGATTCTATGAACGTAAAGTCATGTATGAAGCAGCATGTGGTTTCAATACCGGCGTCTACGCCGATACGCGACGCCGCCGCAATTATCGTCAAGAAACACATCGGCTTGCTGCCCGTTGTGGATAAAAATGATTTGCCTGTGGGCATCATCGGTTTGCGCGACCTGCTCAAACTTGAAATGCCAGATTTCATCAACTTTGTCGCGGATGTGGATTTTGTCCACGATTTTGGCGCGGTGGAAGATACGCGTCCGCCCGCGAGGACGTTGGATAGATCCGTAAAATCCATCATGCAGCCGATTATCACGGTCGAAGAGGATTGCGGTCTTCTGCGCGCGTATGCCCTGATGTTGCAGCAAAACCTGCATGATATGCCCGTCGTATCCAAAGAAGGAAAATTGATCGGCATCGCCTCGCGCGTGGATATTGGCAGCGCCATCCTCTCGACATGGGCAAAGGTGGAATGATGACTTTGTTTCCTGTCATTGTTTCCAGTCTTATCTTTGCCGGGTGTCTTGCCCTCATCTTTTCCGAGAAGGTCAATCGCTCCATTGTCGCCATTGCCGGGTCGGTTCTTATGATCGGCGCGGGGAAGATATTTGGTTTTTATTCGGAAGAAGCCGCCGTCTCGGCGATTGATTTCAATACGCTCGGACTCTTGATGGGCATGATGATCCTCGTCGCCATGCTCGAGCCGACGGGATTTTTTGAATACCTTGCGGTGCTTGCCGCGCGCGCTTCAAAAGGCAAACCCATTCGCTTGTTTATCCTGCTTGGCGTGATTACGACGGTTCTCTCCATGTTTCTGGATAACGTCACCACAGTCGTTTTGATTGCGCCCGTTACCATCCTCATCAGCGAAATCCTCGGCGTGAGCGCGCTTCCGTATCTTGTGGCGGAGGCGTTATTATCCAATACGGGCGGCGTGGCGACGCTGGTTGGCGATCCGCCCAACGTGTTGATCGGTTCGGCGGCGGGACTGTCGTTCAATGATTTTCTTGTATATTCCCTTCCCATTGTTCTTGTCTCATGGGCGGGCGCGCTCTTATTGCTGCAATACCTTTTCAAAAAGGAATTATCTAAACGCCCGCGCAGAAGCAAAGCCGTGATGAAACTCAACCCCGCGGAAACGTTCAATCAGCCCGAAACCGCGCGCAAAGTTTTAATCGTGCTTGGCGGGGCGGTCTTGTTTTTCTTTGTGCATCACCTGCTGCATATCCAGCCGTCTTTTGTCGCGTTAAGCGCCGCGGCGGTCGCGCTGATTTGGGTGCAGCCTGATATTCATGAAGTGTTGAAAAAAGTGGAATGGAGCGTGCTGCTCTTCTTCGGCGCGCTGTTTATCATGGTCGGAGGTTTGGAACATTCAGGCGCGCTGGAGATGGTTGTCGGCGTATTTGAAAGTATGTCCGCAATTCCTCCCGTTCTGTTTGGCGTTATTATTATTTGGGTCGTTGCGATACTCTCCGCTATTGTGGATAACGTGCCAATTACCATCGCGCTGATTCCGGTGATTAAAGGTTTGGGCGAAGCAGGCATGGACGTTACGCCGCTTTGGTGGGCGCTGGCGTTCGGCGCGGGCTTCGGCGGCAACGGAACGATTATCGGCTCCACCGCAAATATTATCGTCGCTACGCTTTCGGAGAAGACGCGCACGCCCATCACGGCGGCGTTGTGGATGAAGCGCGGCTTGCCCGTCATGCTGACCACATGCGCCATCGCGAGCATTTTGTACGCGATTATCTACCGATGGTTATAATCTGATTCTACGCGCGCCCAATCATATCGAGACAGGCGCTTGAATATAAAGGAGAGCGAACATGGATAATATCCGTTTGTTGTTGGTGGCGGTCATTCAAGACCAGGACCTCGACGCCGCCGCGAAAGCGCTGCAGGAGATCGGCGCGTCCTCTACTTATTTATCCAGTTCCGGCGGATTTCTAGGAAGGCGCAACGCCATGCTGCTCGTCGGCTTGCCCGTCGAAAAAGAAGAGGCTGCCTTAGCGGCGCTGCATGACGCCTGCCGCCAGCGCATCGAATATATGACGCTTCCGCTGGAAGGCTCTCCCATGCCCATGCCTGCGCCCGTGCCCGTCACCGTCGGCGGCGCGACGGTTTTTGCCTTGCCTGTGGAAAGATTTGAACAGATATAAATCATACATGCGTCATTGCGAAGCAATCTCAGGTTCGCAATGACGGCAATTGATTAATGAGGAGAAGCCATTATGAAAATGATGATCATCATCGTCAAAGATAACGACGCCGATACGCTCACGCAGTCTTTTACCGCCGAAAATTTCCGCGTTACGCGTGTCGCTTCGACGGGAGGTTTTATGCGCAGCGGCGTCGTCACCATGCTGCTCGGCGTGGAAGACGATCAAGTAGACGCGGCGATTCAGGTTGCGCGTAATTCGCTTCCGCCAAAGGACGATAAAAAATGCGCCACGCTTTTCGTCATCCCCGTTCAGCGTTTTGAACAGGTGTAGAACAATATTGACGTTGCGTAAAGCGCCTCGGGATTTTTCCAGAGGCGCTTTTTTTCGGGTGATATAATTTGAAATATCATTTATGGAGAAATCACATGGCACATAAAATAAAATTCGGTACAGACGGCTGGCGCGGAGTCATTGCAGAAGATTACACCTTTGACAACGTCCGTCGCTGCGCGCAGGGCTTTGCCGCATATATGCTTTCGCAGGGAAAAAAGGGCGAGTGGGTGATCGTCGGGCATGATAAGCGCTTTAGCAGCGAGCACTTCGCCGCCGCAGTTGCAGAGGTGTTGGCGGGCAACGGCTTGAAAGTTTACCTGACCGACGGCGCGACTCCCACGCCCGTCATCGCTTACGCGGTGGTGGATAAAAAAGCCGCGGGCGCGGTTAACATTACCGCGAGTCACAACCCGCCGACGGATAACGGTTTCAAGGTCCGCAATTCGACCGGCGGCGCGATAGACCCCGAAGGATTGCTGCAAATCGAAGCCAGCATTCCCGATTCGATTGACGACGTAAAACGCAAAAACTATAAAGAAGCGGAAGCCGCAGGCGAAATCGTCAAATTCGACGCGGCGACTCCGTACATCGAGCATTTGACCCGCGACGGTTTAATTGACTTGCAGCCGATCAAAGACGCGGGCTTGACCGTAGTCGCAGACGTGATGTGGGGGAATGGCGCGGGTTGGTTTACGCGCCTGCTCGCGGGCGGAAAGACCCGCGTGATAGAAATTCACAACGAGCGCAATCCATCCTTCCCTGAGATGAAACGCCCCGAACCCATCCGCCCGAATATTGACGTGGGCTTGAAAGCGACTGTGGATAACAAAGCCGATGTGCTGCTTATCACCGACGGCGACGCCGACCGCTGCGGCATTGGCGACGAGAACGGCGAGTTCATCAATCAATTGCGCGTGTTTGGCTTGCTCGCGTATTACCTGCTTGAAGTTCGCGGCGAGCGCGGCGATATTGTGAAGACTCTTTCCACGACAAATATGTTGAATAAACTTGGCGAAATTTACGGCGTGCCCGTTCACGAAACCGGCGTAGGATTCAAATTCGTCGCGCCGAAGATGACCGAGACCAACGCGCTTATCGGCGGCGAGGAAAGCGGCGGCTACGCCTTCCGCGGAAACGTCCCCGAACGCGATGGAATCCTCGCGGGCTTGTATATGCTCGACCTGATGGTGAAGACCGGCAAGAAGCCGACGGAATTGCTCAAAGATTTGTTCGAGAAAGTCGGCGGCGAATATTTCTACGACCGCGTGGATAGTCCCTTCAGCGGCGACGCCGAAGCCCGCAAGCAGATCATCCGCGATAATAATCCCAAGACGCTTGGCGGTCTGAAAGTGACCGAACTCGTCACGGTGGATGGTTTCCAATTCAAAATGGAAGACGGCGGCTGGATGTTGATTCGCTTTAGCGGCACAGAACCCATTCTCCGCGTGTATTGCGAAACGCGCCACGCGGATAAGGTCCAAGCCATTTTGCAAGACGGTTTGAAGGTTGCGGGAATAAATTAGCGTGTCAAGTGTTTCAGTGTCAGGCGTCAAGTAGACGTTTGACCACATGATGCCTGACACTTGGAACTTGACGCGTGAAACTGACCGACACCCATTGCCATCTCGATTATCACAAATTCAACGCCGACCGCGCGGAGGTGATTTTGCGCGCAAAGGATTCGGGGGTGGATAAAATACTGATCCCCGGACTCCACCACAGGTCAAGCGCAGACGCGGTACGGCTGGCAGAATCAAATTGGGGGGTGTACGCGGCTGTGGGGTTTCATCCAACCGACTTAAATGAATTCAATCTGCAGACGTTTGAAAAAATAAAAAAACTCGCGCTTCATCCCAAAGTGGTTGCGGTCGGCGAGATTGGGTTGGATTATTATTGGGTGAAAGATTCAAACGAGCGCGCCGCGCAGCGCGAGAAATTAAAAGAACAACTTGCGTTTGCAAAAGAAATCAACAAACCCGTCATCCTGCACATGCGCGAGGAAAACGACGAATGGTTTGGCGCGGCTTCTGTAGACTTGCTGGAAATACTGAGCGGGTGGCAAAATAGTTTGAGCGGCTCGCTGAAAGAAAACCCCGGCGTGTTACACTCGTTTAACGGAACGCTCGAAACCGCGCAAAAAGCGCTGGCGTTGAATTTTTACATCGGCGTTACGGGACCCGTCACTTATCCAAAGGCGGAACAAAAGCGCGAGGTCGTCAAGCGATTGCCCCTTGCCAAATTACTCATTGAAACCGATTCCCCTTTTCTGCCGCCCGCGCCATATCGCGGAAAACGCAACGAACCTGCCTATGTCGCGCATATTGCTGATAAAATAGCAGAAATCCATTCCAAAAGCCCTGCGGAGATCGCCGACTTTACGACCGCAAACGCGGCGCGGCTCTTCGCATGGGGAGACTGATTTGAACGCTGTAACTTTTATCTCGCCTGTAATTGAAGAAATTAAACTCGTAGAAGACCGAATGCGGAAGCAGGCGGATGAATCGCACCCCGATTTGCACGCCGCGTTGGATCATTTAATGGAGGCTGGCGGCAAGCGCGTCCGCCCGACTCTCGGTTTGCTCATTGGCAACATGCTCGGCGCGCCCCTTGAAAGGTCTGTCACTTTCGGCGCGGCTGTGGAATTACTTCACACCGCCACGCTCGTCCACGATGATTTGATTGACGGCGCGCTGCTTCGGCGCGGCATGGCGACGCTCAACGCGCGTTGGTCGCCGCCCGCCACAGTGTTGACCGGCGATTTTCTCTTTGCGCGCGCCGCCATCCTCGCCGCCGAAGTGGATCACCTGCCGTTGATGAAATTATTCTCCGAGACGCTGGCGACCATCGTCAACGGCGAACTCACGCAGATGTTCACCTCGCGCGGATTAATCAACCGCGATAATTACTACAAACGCATTTACGCCAAGACCGCCTCGTTGTTTGAATTAACCGCGCGCGGCGGCGCAATGGTCAGCCCCGTAAGCGACGATATTGTCGAATCCATGCGCGACTTCGGCTATCAAGTTGGCGTGGCGTTCCAAATCGTAGACGACATCCTCGATTTCAACGGCGATCAAAACGCGGTCGGCAAACCGCTCGGCTCCGACTTGTTGAACGGGCTGGTCACCCTTCCCGCCATTTATTACGCCGAACTCAACCCCGACGACCCCGATGTATTGTCTTTGCCCAACGGCGGCTGGACAAATAACGAAAACATGAACCGCCTCGTAGAAAATATCCGCGCGAGTAACTGCGCCAAAAAAGCGATGGTCGAAGCCGAACAGCATGTTGACCGCGCCCTTGAAAGGCTCGGCGCTTTCGATCCCTGCCCCGAACGCGACGCGCTGGAAAACCTCGCAAAATATATTGTGGATAGAAAAATATAGCGATAAGGTAATTATCGCTTATCCTAGCCTCCCATTCCTATGCCCAGCCCCAAGAAACCCTTTCGCATTAATGTCGGCTTTATCGCCCACGAAGAAATCGGACGCAATCACGATTTCCCGTTTGAGTTTAACAAGATCAAACTCGGCGATGATTTTGAACTGCGCGATTTTGCCGGCAACGTCAATATTGGACGAACCCCGCAAGGCTTGGTCGTACAAGCCGATTGCGCGGCGGATATTGACCTTCAATGCGTTCGCTGTTTAACCGATTTTGAGTACAACCTTGAATGGTCCTTCACCGAACTTTACGCCTTCGACGACCGCTCCGAGACAGACGCGGAATTGATCCTCCCCGAAGACGCGCATATTGACCTCGCCGAACTCATGCGCGATTACGCGCTGCTCGAAATTCCCTTCAGCCCGATATGCAGCCCCGAATGTCAGGGACTTTGCATCGAATGCGGACAGAACCTCAACGAGAAAGATTGCGGACACGGTCAGGACGACGGCGCCTCGCCTTTTTCTGCGTTGAAAGATTTGTTGTAAACCGTACCGCGAGATTTATCTCGCGCCATGCAAAGCGGCATAAATGTCGCAGCACAATACCTGAGAGCGGAAATGACATTAACCAACGGCGTCGAAGAGACGTATTATAAAAGTTTCATATTGACGGAAGACGGCTTGAAAGAATTTCAGCGCATTATGGAAAACGCCGTCCAGCGTTTTCCCGCGCCCGCCGAGTT
Source organism: Anaerolineales bacterium (assembly GCA_028689195.1). Lineage (GTDB taxonomy): Bacteria > Chloroflexota > Anaerolineae > Anaerolineales > Villigracilaceae > Villigracilis. Next base: position 8,190 of record JAQTWR010000024.1, read on the forward strand.
GACGTATACCATCGTCACTTCCGATTTCAGGTATTTTGAAACCAAACGGATCGAAGACGCGACGCACGACCTCGAAGTGCAAAAGCAGAATATCGTTCAAGTCGCGTTGGAAGCGAAGTTTATCGAGCAGCCGTTGAGCATCGAGGAAAATATAATCAAAACCACGCCTGACAATTGGAATATCCGCGTGATGTTTAGTATTCCGCAAAAAGAATTTTGGGATACCCGCGCCGATAAAATCAGTCTGCGCGTTAAATCCGAAGATAGAAAATGGGCGAACGATTACATAGACAGGTTTGAAGACCTCGTCTACAAAACGCCAAAGGGGAATCGCACGCCCACGATGATTTTCTTCTTATTCGCCGCCCCGTTGTTTATTTTTGCAAAAACGTATTTCGAGCAGATCAATCATCCAGCCGCCTGGTATCTCTCTGTCGGCGGGCGCGTGATGTTCTATGCCTACGCCGCCGCATCCGCGCTTATGGCGCTGATTGGCGTTGCAGTGGACGCGTTTGGATATAGTCCGTATGCGTTTCGCGTCCTGTTCGGTCCAGAATCCAGTTTTGTTTGGGGGCAGGGAAAAGTAAATCACGAAGCGCGGGAGTATGCGCGGCAAATTACCATGTGGGTAGTGGGGATTGTGTTCATTATTTTCCTCCTCGTCAGCGTTAATTACGCGGTTCGATAAATCAAATCATAGGCGACAGCGCTTACAAAGCGACTGTCGCCTTACGCCTTCGGCAAATCCAACAACAGAACTTCCGCCAATAATCTTGAATTTACGTTCCCGTCCATCTTCGCCAGCGTGGATTCCAATTCGCTGACCACGCGCCGCGCGGCGGGGAGGTCGAGCCGCCCCGCGAGGAATTCAATCTCCATGTTGAGATCAATATTCGTCAGCGGAGTTTCAGCCTGCGCCACGCGGAGCATCACGTCGCGCCAGTACGAGAGCCACGTCAAAATGGTCTGGCGCATCGCGTCTTTGTCTTTGGAGAGTTTTTCGGCGTAGGCGAATTTTTCGACGCGCGAGGCGGGCAATAAAGTTTGCATATCGTTCAGGCGTTCTTCGCGCGCTTCGAGAATGGTTGCGTCGTCAATGAGGCGGCGCGCATAACCGGGGCGTCCGCCAGAGATGTGGGCGAGCAGCCGCGCGCGTTCCGCATCCACGCCGCGTTCGATCAAATCCGCTTCGATGGCGCCGACGGGCAGCGGGCGCAGGCGCAAAATTTCGCAGCGCGAAATAATGGTGGGCAGAAGTTGTTCGGGCGTATCTGCGGTCAAAATCAAAATCGCGTGCGCGGGGGCTTCTTCCAAAGTTTTAAGCAGCGCGTTCGCGGCGTTGTCGTTCGCTTCTTGAAATCGCAAAAATACCGCCACGCGATATTTTGATTGATAGGGTTTTAGCGACAGCGCGCGCCGCACTTCGCGCACTTGTTCCACTTTGAGCGTGCCGTTTTCTTTGGGAAGACCGTCGTCGTCTTTTGCTTGAATAATATTCAAGTCGGGATGTTGCATCGCTTCGATTTGTTTGCAATCGCGGCATGTGAGGCAGGGAATTCCCGCGCCGATGGGCTGCGTGCAATTCAACGCCTGCGCGAGTCGCAGCGCCAGCGTGCGCCGACCCAAGCCGGGCGCGCCGCTAAAAAGATAGGCGTGACGCATATTGCCGCGCGTCACATGCTGACGAAGCATATCCACTGCCCATTCGTGTCCGAGGATGTTCCAGTTATCTGTCATTGAGATAAGTATCAGGTGTCAGGTATCAAGTGTCAAGTGCGAATCGCAAATCGTAAATTGGAATTACTCCTGTCCCGCCCTCAATCTCAAATACGAATCATATCTTTCCGCGTGAACCTTTCCTTCTTTCACGGCTTTCAGCACCGCGCAGCCGGGTTCGTGGATGTGCGAGCAATCGCTGAATTGACAATGCGGCACGAGGTCGCGCAGTTCAGGGAAGTAGGCGTCAATCTCTTCAGCTTCGGTATCCCACAGCGCGAGGCTTTTCCAGCCGGGCGTATCCGCTACATATCCGCCGCCGTCGAGCGGAAATAACTGGCGCGTGACGGTGGTGTGCTTGCCTTCTTTCAAGATGGCGCTGACCTCGTTCACCGCCAGCCCCAACCCGCCTTGAATCATATTCAATAAACTGGATTTCCCCACGCCGCTGGGTCCCGCGAGCGCGCTGATTTTGTTTTGTAGTTGCGCCTTCAATTCGTCCACGCCCGCGTTTGTTTGCGCGGACGTATAAATCACGCGGTAGCCGATTGATTCATAAACGCGGAACATTTCTTTTGCGTTTTCCACAAGGTCAATTTTATTTGCGACGATGATGGCGGGAATATTTTGTTTTTCAGTGACCACTAAAAACCGATCCAACATTCTCAAGCGCGGAGTTGGATTGGCGCACGCGAAAACGAAGATTGCCTGATCTGCGTTTGCCAGCAAAATTTGACGATAGATTCCCTGCGGGCGCGGATCGAGCCTGATGATGGAACGTTCGCGCTCTTCGATATTTTCGATCACCCCCGAACCGTCCGTCAATATGGTGAACTGCGCGTGATCGCCCAGCGCGGCAATATCGCCGCTTGCCCTGCCTTGCTTCAATTTTCCGCGCAATTGACAAATGACAAAGCCCTCGCTGGTCTCTACCGTAAAGAAACCAGATTGGGCTTTGACGATCAATCCGCGTTTGTAAGTTTCGTTTGTCAAATGATAGCCTTTTTTTGTAACGTAGCGCGAGATTTATCTCGCAAACGCGACATGAATGTCGCGTTACTTTTTTACGGCGTTGGCGTGTAAGGCGGCTCGCCGATTTTACCGAAGGGCGTAACCCATTGCGGGCTGCCGTAATAATAGGTTTCCACCATCGCGCGGAAAATTGGCACGGCATATTCCGAGCCTTCGCCGATGTTCTCTACGATTACCGCAATCGCAAGGTCTGGCAGTTGCGTATTCGTTTTGTTCAAGGTATATCCCACGAACCACGCATGAGACTTTCCGTTGCCCGATTCTGCGGTGCCGGTTTTACCTGCCACTTCAAATTGCAAGCCGCGCAAGTTGTAATGCGCCGTGCCTTTCGTCTCATGCGTCACCATCAACAAGGCTTCGCGGATGATGTTCAAGTTTTCGGCGCGCAGGGGCAGCGTTCCGCGCGCTTCGGGCTTGAAGGTCAGTTTCGGCGAGCCGTCTACAGGTTGAATTTTCTCCACGATTTGCGGACGGTACAGCGTTCCGCCGTTTGCGATTGCCGCCATAAAGGTCGCTACCTGCAAAGGCGTGACCTGCATATCGCCCTGTCCGATGGCTTGATTGACCGCGTCGATTGCGGTTACTGGATCAATGATCTGTCCAGCCGCTTCGGGGATTTGCTCGATGCCGGTGACGGAGCCAAGCCCAAACGCGCGCGCCATTTTGGCGATGTCGTCTTTGCGGTCATAGTTGTACAAATCCAGCCCGATGTGCCAGAAATACGGATTGCACGAGCGCATCAAACCGCCTTGCAAGGTGAGCAACCCCGAAGGCTTGGTGGATGAATTGTCGCAGAACTCGCCCGCCGCAATCGCCTGCTGGCAATGTTCATACGTCCAATCGTAAAGGGTGCGGTCGGGCAGCTCCGTGAATTCATATTGACAATCGTAGGGGGTATCTTTTAGATACAAGCCGCTTTCCAGCGCCGCCGCCATTGTGATTGTCTTGAACGCCGAACCAAGCGGATATTGTCCTTGTGCGGCGCGATTCAACAGCGGTTGGTTTGCGTTGTTCAATAAATCCGTCAAGCCCCCGTTATTTGGATTGGTCGGCTCGAAAAGGTTCGGGTCAAAATCGGGCGAGGACGCCATCGCCACGACGCGCCCCGTATCCACTTCCATTACGACCACCGCGCCGCGAAAATATTCGATGGCTTGCTGGGCGTAATATTGCATATTCTCGTCAACGGTCAGATAAACCGAATCGGCGGCTTGCGGCGCGCTTTGCCCCAGCGTGGCTACGATGGTTCCGCTGGGAGCCACCACGCGCAAAATTCCGCCGTGCTTGCCCGCGAGATATTGTTCCGCCCATTTTTCGATTCCCGCGCGCCCAACTTTTTCGCTGCCGTCATAACCGAGGCGGCGATAGTCGTTGAATTCTTCGGGCGGAATCGAAAGCGTATATCCCACCGCTTGAGGCGCAAGCCCTGTCTCGAAATAATAGCGCGAACCATATTTGGAAATGACCAGCCCGCCCGGGTTGATCGCAAGCAGACGCGCGGCTTCGTCGCTTGTGCCTTCGCACATCGGCAGATACGAACCTGGTCCAACTTGATCAATTCGGTTGCGGATGTATTCGGGGTCGTAGCCGCATAACTTGCCAAGTTCGCCTACGAGCGTGTTGACGATTTTATAATCAATTTGTTCGGTTTGAATTCCGAAGGCGTAGGCGTCCGCTTGAGAGACAATCGGTTTGCCGTCGCGGTCGTAGATATTTCCGCGCGCAGGGACGCTGTACTCCATCGCGAGAATATTCCCGCCGACGAGTTCGGGCAGAATCAGCCCGTCGTCCCAGACGACCTTCCACGCGCCGCCTTCGTTTTCAAGGCGCATGACAATGCTGCGCTGAATATCGCCCGCGAGGATGGTGTGATAGGTAACGCTGTACGCCGCCTCTGCGCGGAAGGGACTGACTTGCGACGAATTAATCGAATACTCGACGCTCGCCGCGCTCATCACGTTCAGCGCGTCGCTGTAGCGTTTTGAAAAATCTTCGAGCGAAATCGCGTCGCGGCTCGTCTGCGTCAACATGCCGTACATGCCGTCATAACTATCGTTTTGCAGCGCCTGTAGATAATTATTGACCGCTGCTTTTACGTCGGGCGCGGGAGTTATTCGCGCAACCGTAGTGGGTAAGGGCGTAGGCGTATCTTGCGCGAAGGGAATTTTGATGATGGGCGCGCTAGGAGTCCCCGTTCCGCTGGGGCTAGCGCCACATGCTGATAGAAGAACGATGATTAAAAGAAAATTGATCCAACGTAAAACTTTCATTCTTTTCCTTGTTTATGCGCCGCGTTACTCGCCGCGCAAGATTGCGTTTGAAACCGAACATTCATATTTCAAAAAATTCTGGCAGGCAGATGAAATATCCGCCGCGAAAGATATATCCATTTTTTGCAGCGCGCGCGCAAGGTGACATAAAGGCAAGCCCATCACGCCCGCGTAACATCCGCGCATTTCTTCAACGGGATTAAACTCCGCGTGTTGAATCGCATACGCGCCCGCCTTATCCATTGGGTCGCGGGTTTGGATGTACGCCGCAATCTCGTCGTCGGTATACGCGCGCATCGGAACGTCAATCGCGCACAACTCGGTAATCGTCTTTTCGTCGCGCGCGCGGTAAACCGCAATGCCCGTATACACTTGATGAGTTCGCCCGCGCAGTTGATTTAACATCCGCGCCGCGTCCGCCTCGTCTGCGGGCTTTCCAAGAATGGAATCATCCGCCGCCACAGTCGTATCAGACCCGATGATGATCTGCCCGTCAAGCGCTTGCTGCGCTGCGGCGCGCGCCTTCGCCTGCGCCAGACGGATCACATACTCGCGGGGAGATTCTCCCGCGCGCGGAGTCTCGTCCACGTCGGCGCTGACCGCGTCAAAGGCTAAATCGCCAAGGGTCAGCAATTCCCTGCGGCGCGGCGAGTTGGACGCCAATAATAAAGTATTCATCGCGCAAGATTCTAACACAATAGACTTTGCCGAAATTATCTGGCGCGTTCTCCTCTCACAAAGTAAAATAGGAAAATGTCTAGTCAAACGGAGGCTGATCATGCAGCAATTGAAAGATCGTATTTTGAAAGACGGGCGGGTTCTTGGAAACGGCATTCTCAAGGTAGACGGATTTGTTAACCATCAGGTTGACCCCGCGTTGATGGACGCCTGCGGGCGCGAATTTGCGCGACGGTTTGCGAACGTCGGCGCGACGAAGATTCTCACCGCCGAAATTTCCGGTATCGCGCCCGCAGTTACTACGGGGATTCATCTTGGATTGCCCGTTGTGTATGCCCGCAAAACGAAACCCATCACCATGCCCGATCAGGTCTATCTCACGCTGGCGCCTTCGCACACAAAAGGACGCATGGTGGAATTAATCATCTCGCCGGAGTATCTTGCCAACGGTGAAAAAGTCCTAATCATTGACGATTTTCTTGCCACCGGCGCGACCATTTTGGGGCTTGTCCGTCTTGCAGAAGCGTCTGGTTCTAAAATCGTCGGCATTGGCGCGTTGATCGAAAAAGATTTTGAAGGCGGGCGCGCCGCGCTAACTCCGCTTGGCGTGCA
>JAQTWR010000025.1 GCA_028689195.1 Anaerolineales bacterium
GACCCTTCGGTTGCTGAAATGCGCTCCCTCAGGGTGACATGCTGATGTTTTTGGCTTATCCATTATTCACGTTAATTAGTAAATTGGTAATTGAGGGCGGCTTAAAATAAAAACACTCCGTCCATAATGAGGACGAAGTGTATGCTTCGCGGTACCACCTCAATTCGTTCTAATTGACTAATCGCCTAATAACTAATCAACTAACAAACGCGCTTGATTGCTGTAACGGGCAAACCCGCGCCGTTCTACTGATTACTGACCGCTAATGACTGATCACTAATTTTCTTCGGCAAATCCATCAGACGACTTCGGCGCTGTTTTCTTGTGGAGACTTCCACCTTGCATCTCCTTCTCTATCAAGTAACTGCGCGCCTACTACTTCTGAATGGCGGGGATTATATGCGCGGGGAGGAAATGCGTCAAGAAAATTTTGCGTTTGCCTTGAATGTTATAATCTAATTGAAGGTTACACGGAAGTTTGGCATGGATCAGCTCTACTCAGAGAAGCGTCTATGAACTTAATCAAGTCAACTATATTCGCCATGCGCGCGCGAAGAATCTGGAATGTGGCGGGGATTTTTATTCTCGGCGCGTTGTTTCTAAGCGTCTTTTCGATATTACAAAAATTCATGCTTGGCGCCGATATTTTTGCGCTTCGCGGTTATATCATCCCTGTCCTTTATGGCGGAATTACGGGCGTCATCCTTAACGAATGGTATTTTCGATTGAAGAATTACTCCCGACAGATCGAACAGAGCGAAAAACAGCTGCGGTCGCTGATCAATAACCTGCCCGACTTCGTCATCTTCAAAGACGGCGACGGGCGCTGGCAGGATGTTAATCTGGTGGGGCAAAAACTATTTCAACTTGAAAGCGGACAATACAAAGACTCGACGGATTTGCAACTCGCAGAACAGAACAGCCCCCTGCGCGACCTTTTTACCTGGTGCCATACCACAGACTTGGAAGCGTGGAATTGCGGCGTAACCGTCCGCTGCGAGACAGCCTCGCTTTCGCTGGAAGGTCAAGATAGAACCTACGACGTGCTCAAGATACCGTTATATCGCTCAAACGGGAGCCGTCAGGGAATGGTGATCGTCGGGCGCGACATTACCGAAATTCGAGATAACGAAAAAAAACTGATGATGGCGTATGATTCCACGCTGGAAGGCTGGGCAAAAGCGGTCGAAATGCGCGACAAAACCACCGAAGACCATACGCGCCGCGTCGTCGTCCTCACCGAAAAACTCGCGCGAATTTTCAGAGTCGACGAGAAAGACATCGTTCACATTCGGCGCGGCGCCATGCTGCACGATATCGGCAAAATCGGCGTTCCCGATTCCATCTTGAATAAACCCGCTGCGCTGACCGACGAAGAAATGAACGTCATGCGGCAGCATCCCCAACGCGCCTATCAAATGATCGAACAGATCGAGTTTCTCTCCCCCGCGTTGGATATTCCCTATTGCCACCACGAACGCTGGGACGGAACGGGCTACCCGCGCGGACTTGCAGGCGAAGAAATACCGTTTGCCGCGCGCATCTTTTCTGTGGTGGACGTGTGGGACGCGCTGACCAGCGACCGCCCCTATCGAAAGGCGTGGACGTATGCCGACGCGCTGGCTTACATCGAGGAACAAGCTGGCAAACTCTTCGACGCCAAAGTCGTGGAGGTTTTCCTTGCAAACATTGACGATATATTAAAATTTAATGGGGATTGATCAACCTTTGCGCGAATTGTAAAACCCAACCAGCGGAGCAGCCCAACGCGCGAGGATAAATACCCCGCGATACCACCACGGCGCGATGAGTTCCCTGCGCCCATTTTTAATCCCGCTCACAATGAGACGCGCGGCTTTCTCCGCATCCAAATCCAAATCCCGATACCATTTTGGCTGCCCCGCGCGCGGATGCGCGATGGACTGCGCGAAATCCGTGCCGCGCAGCGGACCGAGAATGACGAGCAATGTCCGCGCGCCTTCGAGTTGAATCGCCCGCGTGAACGCATGGATGGAAGTTTTACTCGCCGCGTATAAACTCATCGAAGGCAGGTTCATCTCGCCGGCGACAGAACCAATATTGACGACCAACTCTAATGGCGACAACCCCGCGATGAGTTCCAACGGCGCGAGCGTATTGACTTGCATCACGCGCTCCACTTCGTCCACGCTGAGTTGACTCAATTGCGAATGACTTCCAATCCCCGCGCAGTTGATGAGAATATCAGGTTTTTGAGTTTCTTCGATCAATCGTTTTCTTTCTGAAAAATCGCCCAGGTCGCAAAAAAATGATTTCGCATTTCGATAGTTATTAAGGTTGATGTTTTCCCTGTCAACCAAAACAAGGCGGCAGCCCTCTTTATCCAGCAGATTCGCCAGTTCGCGCCCAAGTCCGCGCGCCGCGCCGGTAATCAAAATAGATTTCCCGTTTATCCGCATCTACCCTAATTCCCTGCCCACTGAATCTTTAATCGATTCGTCTAAAGTAAACTTCGGCTCCCATCCCATCTCTGATTTTATCTTTTCATGCGAGCAGGGCTTGTCCACATTCATCTGCGAGAGACGGCGGACGCCGGGATTAAGATGGAGCGCGTCGAGCAGCGCGATAAATTTATCCGCGAGATTTAATCCAAATTTAGAAAGCGGAAAGACGCGCGTATTTTTTCCAAGATGTTTTACAACGCCGCGCGTGAATTCGATCATGCTCGCGTTATGCGCCGAGACAATATAGCGCTCGCCGCTGCGACCTTTCGTCAGCGCCAGCGTTACGGCGCCTGCCACGTCGCGCACATCCACAAAGGCGTTGACGTAATCCATCATCGGCAAAATGGGGAATTTGCGAATCGCGTTGATTGCGGCTTCCACGCGCTCCGAACCGCGACCGAGAATCACGCTGGGGTTGAGCATGACCACGCGCATATCGTCTTTCATTTCGCGCAGTTCGATTTCGCTCAATCGTTTTGTGTAACCGTAGATATCGTATTTTTCTTTATATACGAGGTTGGGGAGGAATGTCTCGTCTGTGATTTGCGGCGGACGAAATTCGACCGCAGAAATGGAACTGATGAAGATGAAGTTTTTGCATCCCGCGCTGCGCGCCGCCTGCGCGAGATTGCGCGTACCGATTACGTTTGCGTCGAAAACTTTTTGCCGCTGCGCCGGACTAAACGAAACCATCGCCGCGTTGTGAATAACCGCGTCTACGCCTTCGAGGTGTTCGGCGAAAGTTTCGGGCTTGGTCAACTCTCCGCGCACCCACTTCACGCGGTCTAATTTTTCGAGGTCGAGAAATGTTTTGCGCTGCGTGCGGATCAACACGCGCAGTTCCGCCTGCGGGTCGTATTCGTGGATCGCCTGCACAATGTATTGACCGAGGAATCCGTATCCGCCGGTGATGAAATATGTGGTCATAAATTTTCCTCTTCTACAACGGCGTTTTCGCGACAACTCCCGCGTTGCGCGGATATTTCGGCGGCGTCGCTGCCGATTTATCTATCAGCACAAGGTAGCGATCATCCGCCACGCCGGGCAGGTTGATTGGAATTAATTGCTTGAGTTTTCCGCCCAATATTTTCATCGCCTGTTCGGCAGATTGCGTTTCGGCGGGCGCGTTTTCTCCCTTTTGCGCGAGCGCCGTCCCGCCGACTTTTACCAGCGGAAGCAAATATTCGCTTAACACATTCAAATTCGCAACCGCGCGCGCGACCGCCCAATCGTACTTCTCGCGGTGTTCGGGTTGTTGACCCAAATCTTCGGCGCGCGCGTGAATGACGTCCACATTTTCAAGCCCCAACGCGTCGACAATATGACGGCAAAATGCGACTTTCTTTCCTACAGATTCAACCAGCGTCAGGCGCATATTCGGGTAGATGATTTTCAACGGGATGCCGGGGAATCCCGCGCCCGTTCCCACGTCTACCATGCGTTTTGGCGGATTGGCTTTCCACGCGACGACGCACGAAAGCGAATCCAAAAAATGTTTGACGCGGATTGATTCTACGTCCCGTATCGCGGTCAAATTGAATTTTTGATTCCACTCCAAAAGTTCGCGCTCGTAAACGTTCAAAGCGTTGATGTGTCTTTCGGTCAGGCGTAAATTGAAAAGCGCAAGCGCGTCGCGGATTAATGTTTCCATGCGGTCATTATAAAACGTAACGCGGCATTTATGTCGCGGCGGTTTTCGCGGACGATTCGCGTTAAAATAGAAATATGCCCACTTATGATTTTATCTGCAATACATGCCAACAGCGCTTCGACGTATTTATGACCTTCAGCGAATACGGCAAAAAAACCGTGATTTGCGCGCGTTGTCAGAGCAAGGACGTTCGCCGCCGTATGACGAAAGTGCGTATCGCCAAATCGGACGCGAGCCGCATTGAATCCGCCGCCGGTGATTTCTCTGGCATGGAAGGGATTGAAAACGACCCGCAAGCCCTTGCGCGCATGATGCGTAAAATGGGAAATGAAATGGGCGAGGATTTGCCTTCCGAGTTTAACGACGTGGTGGGCAGGCTTGAAGCGGGTCAAAGCCCCGAAGAGATCGAATCCGCGCTGCCTGATTTGGGTATGGATACCACGAACGAAGATTAACGCGGCGCATCCTGAAATTAAAAAGCGAGTCAGACTGCAAAGTCCGACTCGCTTTTTAATTTGATTTTTTTACTTATACTTCATCAAGGTGTTGCCGTTGTATTTCATGGCAGCCCATTTGCCTTCGCCGAGTTTGCACCATGCATTTTCGCCGTCATTCCAAACGCCGAGCACATCCACTTCGTCGCCTTCCTTCAAGCCGCCGACGGTTTCGCTTGTGACGCTGTGATCCTTGCGGATGTGCAGGCTGGGCGTGACGACCACCGCTTTTTTTGGAAAGGCTGTAGGCGGTACGGGGTTCATTTTTTTGACTTCTTTATCTTCCACTTCGCTCATTTTATGATCTCCTTTTTTTGAATGGTACTCAATCTTTCAAAAAACGCTTCAAGTCTCTCATGCCTTTTTGGGGGTCTTTGAACAACACTCCCTTCATGCCGAGTTTTTCGCATGCTTCAATGTTGACGGCAAAATCGTCCACGAAGACGGATTCCTCCGCATTGACGTTTGCCTGCTGCAAGGCATGTTTATAGATTTTGGTTTGCGGTTTGACGGCGCCAATTTCCGACGAGATCGCGAGGCTGTCGAAAGCGTCAATCACTTTCTCTTTGGTCATATATTCGCGCAGACCGCTCCACGCGTTGGAGATTAATCCCGTGTGGATGTTTTTTTCGCGCAATTCTCGGATGAATAGAATCAACTTGCGGTCAATCACATCTCCGCCGAAGAACGCGTCCTGAAACGCCTGTAATTCAGACGCGGGCTGTTTCAACTTCTTCAATACTTCCAGCCAGTGCGCCTCTTCGCTGATCTCGCCCAAAGACGCGCGCTTGGAAGATTCGCTGGCAAAGACGGCTTGGTCAATATCGTCGTAATCCATATTAAAGCGCTCCGCCAGTTTTTGGCGGGGCGCTTGATATTCGGTGCGTAGAATCACGCCCCCAAAATCAAAAAATACTGCGCGAATGGACATGCGCTGGTCTACTTCTTCTTTGTCGCGGCGGGTTTCTTCGCAGCGGGCTTTTTTGCGACGGGTTTCTCTTTTGCGGCAGCGGGCTTCTTGGCGGCTGGCTTTTTTACGGCAGGCTTGGCTGTTGTCTTCTTCGCGGCGGGTTTCGCTTCGGCTTTTTTCTCGAGCGCAGCCTTCATCGCTTTGGGCAGAGGCTCGGTCTTGAGAAATGCAGACGCGGGCGTTTCCGCTTTGGGGGCGGGCGGCGGCGCGGCGTGAACGGGTTCTACAGGCGCGGCGGCTTGCTGTTTCGCGGCGGCTTGCCAGTTGGGGAAGAATAATTCCATCCGCTGGCGTGAAATAGAATTGGCGCGGCGGCAGCGCGGACAATGCGCGTCGTAATGGCTCTGGTGTCTTTCGTTCATCGTCACAATTGCGCTCAGCATTTCAGAGCGGCTGAGGGTAAACGGGGTCTGGCAATAGATACAACGCAAGTTCATAGTGAATATCCTTTCATGGATCACGAATGTTCTTTGATTCTACACCGAATTTCGCCGCATTGCGGAGCAACTTTTACTTTTCAGGAATTCTCCCCGCGCGCAGTTCTTTTTCGTACGTGACAAATTCGCTCGCCACAGCCATGCCCGCTCGCTGATATAAGCGCGTCGCCCCCGTCGGATTCGACGCGTCTACGCCCAGCCCGATGGTGGTCATACCGCGCCGATAGAATTCTGCAAACGAGTGGCGCAGCAGCGCGAGTCCCAGCCCGTTTTTTCTCCATGCGCGGCGGACTCCCAACGTGCCGACCCAGCCGATTCCCATGCGAAAGCGGTTCTGCGAGAAGCCCGCAATTTGATCCCCGTCCCATGCGATCATCCACAAAGTCGGGTCGAATTCGGGTCTGCCGAATTTTCGGTGTTCCCAGGTTTCAAAGGGAACGTCATGGCTGCCCCAATGATCGCGGAAGGCTTCGTTATCCGCCTGCCAAACTGCGCGGACATGTTCCTCGCGGACAAAGGGGCGCAACTCGATTCCGGCGGGGAAGAGCGGCGCGGGCTGCGCTTCATCCAATTTGATTTCCATGCGCCAGTGATAGCGGATTGGCGCGTACCCTTCGTTTTTATGCAGGTCATGTCCCGCTTTGTCTTTGTTGTCTATCGAACTGCGGATGAAAACGCGCAAATCAGATTCCGCCAACGTCATATCTTCCCGCGCGCGCGCTTCGACGCTTCGCAGCAGCGATGTGCCGACGCCCAGATTTTTGAAGTCGGGGTGGATGTATCCGTCGGCGCGCAAGTCGTAATGATCTTTTGTGTTGAAAAATTCTTCGTAGCCAATGACGCGCCCGTCCCGCGTTTCGACGATAAAAGCGTCGCGCTCCACGTTGAAGCCTTCGCTTTCCCATTCGTTCTTTAATTCAGCGGGCGTGATCGCCACCGTCGTATCGCCGTCGGCTTCGCAAACGTCGTAGACGAGTTTTGCGACCGCGTTCAAATCGTCCCAGCGGGCGGCGCGCAAAGTCAACGCTGAATCAAGATGCGTTTCATTTGACGAAAATAGATTTGTCATTTTTATAATCCTTAACCCTGACAGGTTTGAAAAACCCGTCAGGGCTCATTTGAGTACCATTCCTCGCGCAGGATTCCCATGGTGAGGATGTCCCAGCGTTTGCCGTCGTGCAGCAGCGCGCCGCGCGTCTGACCTTCATGGCGGAAGCCCGCTTTTTCATACGAGCGAATCGCGCGCGGATTGTATTCAAACACGCCGAGCGTTACGCGGTTCAAGTTGATTTCGGTAAACGCGAAGCGCAGCGCGAGTTTCATCGCGTCTGTGCCGTAGCCTTTGCCCCAATCGCTGCGATTCCCCAGCCCAATGCCCACGAAGGCGTCGCGCCCGCTCCAGTTGTTGATGACGTCCAGCCCAATATCGCCCAGCAGGCGGTCGTCTTCCAATGCGCGGATGGCGAAGAGATGATGGGCGGGCGTCGCCTCTTCGGTTATTTTCTTGAAGAACTCGATGCCCGACTTGGCGGAATGTAAACGCGCCAAAGGAGATTGCAGGCGGTCTAATTCCGAATCGCGATTCCAAGTTGTGTATGCCTTGCCGAGTTCTTCGGGATCGAACGCCGCGAGCCTGACAAGGTTGCCTGTGAATATGTCTTTCATACAGCCTCTCGCCGCGCCAGCCACTCTTCGCGCAGAATGCCCATCCACAAACCGTCGTAGCGGACTCCGTCGCGCAATCCGTCGCCGCGCGTTCTTCCCTCCAGTTGAAATCCCGCTTTTTGATATGACTTGAAAGCGCGCTCGTTATATGCGTGCAGCCCAAGCGAAATGCGGCGCAGGTTCAGTTCAAGGAATCCATATTGCGCGACGAGTTTCACCGCGTCTGTGCCGTACCCGCGACTCCAATAATCGCGGTCGGCGATGAGGATATAGAACCACGCGTCGTCGTGCGTAAAATTGGGGACGAGTCCCGTGATGCCGATGTATTTATTTTCCGCGAGCGTATAAATCGAAAAGCGATAAGCGCGCGGCGGGTCTTTTGCATATTCTTTTTCGTAAAACTCCTTCAATCTTTTCTCCGACCATAACTGCGCCGGACCCGTATCTGCGAGGCGATGCATTTCCGTATCGCGGTCCCAATTGACGAAGGCTTTTGCCATTACTTCAGGAGATGCGTTGGATAAGCGGACGAGCTCTCCGCAATAGATGTCTTTCATCGCGCTACCCTCGCCCTTGATTTTGATCCTGCCATTCGGAATTAAGCAACCCGAAAGCGATGATGTCCCAGAATTCTCCGTCGCGGTTCACGGCTTTGCGCCTGCGAACCTCTTCCACAAAACCGAACTTTTGAAAAAGTCGGATTGCGCCTTCGTTATAAGCGGGGACGACCGCCGTGACGCGGTACAAATTCAATTCGCCAAATGCGTAGCGCAGCAGCATATTCAACGCCTGCGAGCCGAATCCTTTGCGGCGGTTTTCTTCCGCGCCGATTCCAAGCCGGATATAGCCGTTGCCGTTCGTCCAATCAATCCATTCCACAACCGCCTTGCCGATGAGCCGGTCGTCTTCGCGCGCGCGGATGGTGAAATAGAAGATATTCTTTTCTTCGTCCATTTCTTTTTCGACGGCTTCGTATTGTTTCTTGACCATCGCGGGCGAAAGCGGGCGCGCGGGTTTGAGTTCCATCAGGCGCATGAATTCCGCGTCATGCGTCCATTTGGATTCGATTTCGGGATGCGCTTCGTGGTCAATGGGACCGAAGCGAATATCCTGCGATTCAAATAGTTGAGTTTGTATAGATAACATGATGATATTCTCCAAAAACAAAAAAACATAACGCGACTTTCGCCGCTTATAGACCCGCGCGAAGTTCCTTCTCAAACGTGACGAATTCGCTCACGGTGTTCATGCCAGCCTTTTGATAGAGCCGCGTGGCGCCTGTAACGTTAGACGCATCTACGGCAAGTCCAATGGCGGTTGTCCCGCGCTTGTAAAATTCGCCGAAGGAATGGCGGAGCAGGGCAAGTCCCAGCCCTTTGGCGCGCCATGCCGGGCGGACTCCCAAAATATGAATCCAGCCGATGTCCATCCGATATTGATTGATGGAAAATCCCGCCGCCTCCGCGCCGTCCCAGATCACAACCCAGAGCGCGGGGTCATATTCGGGGTCTTCAAAAGTGAGATAGGCGAACTCTTCAAAGGTCAGCTGGTGGCTGCCCCAATTATTCTGAAAGGACTCGTTCCGCGCCTGCCATACAGCCGTTACATGCTCGTCCTTTACGAAGGGACGTATTTCAAACCCCGACGGGAGTATTGGCGCAGGCGGCGCGGCGTCGAGATCAATTCCCATGCGCCATTGATAGCGAATGGGCGTATAACCTTCGCGCGCGAGTATGGCTTCGCTCGCTTCGTCTTTGTGGTCTGTGATGCGGATAAACGCGCGTAAGTCGGCTGCCGAAAGTTGAATATGCTCGCGGGCGCGGATTTCCATGGCGCGCAATAACGCTGCGCGAACGCCAAGCCCGCTGAATTTCGGATGGACGTATACGTCGCCGCTGAGGTCGCAATGATTTTTTACGTTGAACAACGCCGCATAACCAGCCATGCGCCCGTCGCTGGTTTCAACAATGAAGGCGTCCTGCTCTGGATTGAAACCTTCGTATTTCCATTCATTTTCCAAATCATCCGGCGTATATGCAACGCTGGTATCGCCTTTCGCTTCGCAGACGTTGTAAATGAGTTGCGTTGCGGCGTTTAGATCGTTCCAATGGACGGCGCGTAAAGTCAGCGCAGCGTCCAGATAAATTCCATTTGATGCAGGTTGTTTGGTCATGATGATATTCTCCAAAAACAAAAAAGCGACGATGGGGCGAACCCATAGCCGCTTAATAGGCAATAAAAAACGGCTACAGGTCGCAAGCGCAACCCGTAGCCGTTAGGCGCGAAAATGAAAACCTAACGTTGAACGGGCGCACTGCAAGAATCAAAACCAGCTTGGCTGGCGATATCAAAGACAGAAACACTCTTGTTCATTATCATTGGGCGTGCGCCTCCTTTCGTAAGATTTGCTTTGTTTCAAGCGAGGGCGAGTTTATCACGCGAATCAAATCCGCGTCAAGGAATTTTTTTTGCGACATGAATGTCGCGTTATGGGTTTGAGGTCAATATCCTGCCAGCCAGCAGCGCGTCCAAAGTTTCTTGCGCGAGGCGGAGTTTTCCGGGGGAGAGAATCGTCGGGTCTACATCCGCAATTCCAAGCGGAGATTGAACTGTGATTCCGCCCTGCCCCGCGGCGAGCGAAGTCCACGCGCTTTGAATCGCTTTGACCGTATCGGGGCGAATGGTCATCACCCAGCCGCCGGGTCGCGGTTCTGGCATCGAAGTCCCGATTAACAGCACGCCTTGCGTTCCCACATACGATAGAAAGTCGGGGTTCGCCAGCGTGGGATAAATATACAACGCCTCCACCTTTCGATCATTAATCAGCACATTGGCATAACCGCCGTAACGCTCCGGCTTTTCATCGGCGGGGATTTCAATGGGCTGCGGGTACGCAAGGTCGCTGTAGTAGAAGGTGCGGCACAATCCGCAATAATAATTTTTTCCGTTATTGAAAGCGTAGAAAGCGCGCTGCGCGTCGGGGTTATCTTTGGGAAGTACGATGCCGATGTGATATTCCTCGATAAGCATCGAAAGCACATATCCCGCAAGGAAGGCGGGCAGTTCCACTTGAGTATCGCCTGCCAGCACGCTGACGTTTCCGCCCGCCGCGATATTGGGAATATTCACCGTAAGGAATTGCACATTCGGCGCGGTGGATGCGTACGTTGCCACGCCCGGGTCGGGCGGCAGCACGATCACCACCTTTAACGTCGGGTCGGTCAAATCCATCGCGGTCAGCGCGTTGCGGACTTGGAAACGAAAGCCCGATCCCTGCGCGAGATCGTATACGGTTTTTTGATACAAGTCAGACGAGGCTTTGTCCATGTCGGCGGGGATGACCAAAATCGCCAGCGGCGTGGATGGCGTTGGGATAATCGTCGGCGCGGGCAAGGGCGTATGCGTCGGCACAATCGTCGGCGGCGCGATTTCGGTTGAACTTCCGCCGCAGGCGCTTAAGATTGCGACGATAAGAATTGTAAAAAGAAAATATTTTATACGCACAGGGCTGCTCCGTTAATGTAGATATAAAAGCAAGTATACAAGTAAACGCGCAAACGTGTAAACGTTTGCCCGCAGGGGGAGTGACTAATCTTGTGGGCTAACCACAAAGGCGCAAAGCCGCCAAGTCGCTAAGAATCCTTTGAGTCTTCGTGCCTTTGTGGCTTCGTGGTTAATGAAAGCCCATTCTTTTAGCCACTCCCGCCCGCAGGTATAATTTTGGCATGTCTAAAAAACTTGTTTTACTCATTGCGCTTGTTGCGATTGCCACTGCGGGAATTTATCTCTACTTCAAGTTTGGACGAAGTTCCGCGCGCACCGCGCAAGTCTTCGCCTGGATTCGAGATTCCGCTTCGCGCCCCGAATTGGCGATGAAATCAGGAACGCGCTGCGGCGACGCGCCCTTCGTTTTTCCCACCGACGGTTTGGTCGGCTATATCTGGGACGATTATTTCAACCGCCATCGCCATCAAGGGATGGATATTTTCGCGGGGACAGACGCCGGCGTTACGCCCGTCTACGCCGCTTACGGCGGATACCTCACGCGCAAAGCGGATTGGAAATCTTCGGTGATTATTCGCGTCCCCAATGATCCGCTTGAACCTGCGCGTCAAATTTGGGTGTACTATACTCACATGGCAGACCCAAACGGAACCTCATTTATCGTCGGGGAATTTCCCGCGGGAACATCGGAAGTTTTTGTAGAGGCGGGAACTTTGCTTGGCTATCAGGGAAATTATTCGGGGTCCCCGATAAACCCCGTCGGCGTGCATTTGCATCTCTCCATTGTGAAAGACAACGGCTTTGGAAATTTCATGAACGAACTTGAGATTGAAAACACGCGCGACCCTTCGCCATATTTCGGCTTGTCGTTGAATGCGAACGAAAATACGGATACGATTCCAACGTGCAAATAGTAAAAAAATTGGAGGAATAATGAAAGAATTGTTTGAATATCGCTTGAAGATGATCGCGCGGCTGGAACAAGCCGCGCAGGAATTCTGCGACGCGTGCCTCGCGCGCGATGCGTTCGCCAAACTTGAAGGGGAGTGGAGCGCGCATCAAATCGCGGCGCATACGCGCGACGTGGCGAAAACTGTCTACGGCGAACGAATTCAACGCACGCTGCGCGAAGAAAATCCTGCCTTTGAAAACTTCGACGCGGATGCGTGGATAGCGGCGCATTACGACAAAGACGAACCGCTCGCGGAAATCCTCTCCGCGTTTTTGGAAAACGTCAAAGCCCTTTGCGTCACCTTGAGCGGTTTGCCAAACGAATACTGGTCGCGCGAAAGCAGTCATGAATCCTCGGGCAGCGGGTTGACTCTGCAATTGTGGGTCGAGCGCAGCCTGGCGCACATTGAAGAACATTTGGTTACGTTGTTAAAACCGACGTAATTTACCCTTATTCGAGGTAAAATACGCCCATGAAAAAACAACGCATTATTCTTGTGGACGACCACGAAGTGGTGCGTCTGGGTTTGAAGTCTTTACTCGAACATCACCCGCAGTTTGAAGTAGTGGGCGAGGCGATTTCGGCGCGCGAGGCATTGGAGCAGGTGGCTTTGCTAAAGCCGGATGTGGCTGTAATGGATATTCGGCTGCCCGGCACTTCAGGTATTGAAGCGTGCGAGCAAATCGTCAATCAATATCCGAACACCAAAGTAATCATGCTTACTTCGTACGCCGAAGACGAAATGTTGTTCTCCGCTATTCGCGCGGGCGCTTCGGGGTACATCCTCAAACAGATCGGCAGCGACGACCTCATCAAAGCGCTTGAGTCGGTTGGGCGCGGCGAAGCGCTCCTCGACCCCGCCGTTACCCAGCGCGTATTCCAAGAAGTGCGCCGCGCGGTGAAAGAAGAGGAGGCTTCGGCTTTCGCGCATTTGAGCCAGCAAGAGAAGCATGTGTTATTGCTGGTCTCTGAAGGCAAGACCAATCGCGAGATTGCAAAGAATCTATTTTTGGGCGAAGGCACGGTGCGAAATTACGTCTCCAGCATCCTCTCCAAATTGAGCGTCAACAATCGCGCAGAAGCCGCCGCGTACGCGGTTGAACATAGTTTGAAGGAATACATCAGTTTGTAAATCCCTTGCGCCTTCCATCCCTCTATGCTAAAATCTCGCGCGGACGGAAAACCCAATAGAGAAGACATCGAGAAGTGGGTAACCCCCACTTTTCTGCTTGTAAACAGGAGTAATGGAGTAAGGTCGCATGGCAAAAAATGAATTTGCGTTAGCATTCAACGAAGTGCTGGAAGAAAAACAACTTGCAAAAGATATCGTCGTCGCCGCAATCGAGGCGGCGATGGTTTCCGCATATCGGCGCGCCGTAAACGCATCTACCGCTCAACAGGTGGAAGCGAAACTAGACCCCGATACGGGTCTGGTCACAGTTTACGCCGAGAAGGAAGTCGTTGAAGATTCCGTCGTGGATGATCGCACCGAAGTATTGTTGGATGAAGCGCGCAAAGTCAACCCTGAAGCGCAGCCCGGCGATATGGTCATTGTGGAAACCACGCCCGCAGATTTCGGGCGCGTAGCCGCCCAGACCGCGCGGCAGGTAATCCAACAGCGCATCCGCGAGGCGGAACGTTCCAATCAAATGGAATATTACGAACGCCAGGTGGGCGAGATCGTTTCTGGTTTGGTGCAGGCGAGCAACGCGCAAAGCGCCACCATCGGTTTGGATATGAAAGCCGAAGGTATCCTGCCGAACAATCAGAAGATTCCCGGCGAAAGACTCAAATTACATGACCGCATCCGCGCGGTAGTGATGGAAGTCAAAGACGGCACGCGCGGACCGCAGATTGTGCTTTCGCGCGCGCATCGCAACTTCTTGCGCCGCTTGCTCGAAAACGAAGTCCCCGAAATTTATCACGGCATTGTCGAAATTCGCGCCATTGCGCGCGAACCGGGCGCGCGCGCCAAGGTCGCTGTCTCTGCAACGCAGCCGGGCATTGATCCCGTTGGCGCGTGCGTGGGTATCAAAGGCGTGCGTATTCAAGCCATCGTCAAAGAATTGCACGACGAAAAAATTGACATTATCCAATGGGATCAAGACCCCGTTGTTTATATTTCCAAAGCGATCAGTCCCGCGCGCGTCAATGGCGTATATCTCGCGGACGTCGAGGGCGCGCACACGGCGACGGTTGTCGTGGGCGAAGATCAACTCAGCCTTGCCATTGGTCGCGACGGGCAGAACGCGCGCCTCGCCGCGAAGTTGACCGGCTGGCGGATTGACATCAAGTCAGTGGCTGAATCTGCGGGCGATACAATTAAGAA
>JAQTWR010000345.1 GCA_028689195.1 Anaerolineales bacterium
CGTAGGGAATATATCCGCCGTCCACTGCCGCGCGGGAAGCGCCGACTGCGCCGCCTAATAAAACGGCGAGGTCAGTAATGAGCGCAAAGCCTTGCTGCGCGCGCCAGACTTCGGCTTGCTTTTCATCCATGCCAGCGGGCGGAGTCAGCGATGGGTTGTTGGAAACACCGCGTCCGCCAGAGACGATGACCGAAGCGTCGCCGAGGTTGACGGCGCTTTCAGAAGCGGCATAACCTTTGACTTCGCTGATTGCTTCGCCTTGCGCGGCGACTTTGGTGATCGCGCCGCTCTTGCCAGCCTCATGCGCGGGTTTGGGGAAGGCGCGTGCGCGGATGGTCGCTATCACGGGCTTGGCGGAACACACGGTCTTCTCCATCAACTTGCCTTCGTAGATGGGACGAGTCGCGATGAATGAATCGCCGCTAGCTTCGAGTCCCATGAGGTCGGTGAGGACGCCGGTGTTCAAATCCACTGCGGACATGGCGGCAAATTCGCGGGTGCGAGCCGTAGTCGGGAGCAGAATCAAATCGGGGGCGGCTGTCCCCGCGAGCGCGGAGAGGGTGGAAGCATATACTTCGGCGCGATAATCTTCGAGGGCGGCATCATCCGCGAGCAGGACTTCATCCGCGTCATATTCCAAAGCGAGTTTCGCCACGGCTTCCGCGTTAGCGTCTTTGCCAAACACAACCGCAACCGCAGCGCCGAAAGTTTTTGCCAGACCTAGCGCTTCCCACGAAGCAGGCTGCACTTCGCCTTTGAAGTGATCAATATAAACTAAAGTTTTCATAGCACTTTCTCCGCGAGAATTTTGTCGGCAAGTTTTTCGCCGATTTCGGCGGGCGTTTCGCCGGTGATCATTTCAACAGCGCGTTCGTCAACGGGCGGGTTAATCAACTCGGTGCGCGTGACGACCGCTGCGGGCGCGGCAATGCCGAGGTCAGCCGCCGACCAAACGGGGATGTTTGCCTTCGACGCTTTGCGAATGCCCATGAATGACGGGTAGCGCGGCTCGCCAATACTTTGGACGACGCTCAAAACCGCGGGGAGTTTCGCCGTGACAGTTTGTCTGCCCTCTTCGATGACTCTGTCCACGGTGACGCTATCGCCTTCGACCTTGATACTGCCAGAGAAACCAAGCATGGGCAGTTTGAGGACGCGCGCGGTTTGCGCGGGGGTGAGACCTGCGCCATTGTCGAGCGTCTGCCGCCCGAAGATGATCATCTCAGCGCCGCCGATTTTTTGGATCGCCGCCGCAAGCACCCTCGCCGCGCCGACAGTATCCAAATCCGCGAGCGCGGGGTCGGAGACGAGCACGGCTTCATCCGCGCCCATGGCGAGCGCGTGTTTGAGCGCGTCCTTCGCGGATTCGGGTCCCACGCATAACGCGGTGACGGTTCCGCCTACGGCTTCTTTCTGCTGAAGCGCGCCTTCAACCGCGTACTCATCGAACGGGTTGATGACCAACGGCGCGTCCCCCCACGAGACCTGCCCATTTTCGGCTTTGACTTTCGCTTCCGAGTCCGGGACTTGTTTGATGCAGGCTATGATTTTCAAAGTGATTTCTCCTTTTGCTGGATTTCCGTCATTGCGAGGAGGGTGTTCTTCCCGACGAAGCAATCTCTATATCAGTCTTGGGGATTGCTTCGGGCGAAAAAATATCGCCCTCGCAATGACGAGATGATGTGTTACACAAAAAACTCGTCGTACAAATCTTTCCAATCAGGATTCTTGCTTACAATCAAATCAATCTTCTTTTGCCTCGAACCGCCTTTGATTTGTTTTTCGCGGGCGATAGCTTCTTCCATTGTGGCGTGTTCCTCGTGATAAACCAACTTGGTCACATTATATTGACTGGTAAATCCGGGAACTGATTTTTCTTTATGTTCTGCGACGCGCCTGAGCAAGTTGCTGGTCACGCCGGTGTAGAGAACCCGATTGTATTTGTTGGTCATAATATAAATACAAGGATGAAGTTCTCGTTTCATTTGTCACCATTATCGGCATTGTGAGCCGCGTTCTTCTCTGCACCGAACGCAGGACGGTGTGCGGCGAAGCAATCTCCGCTACAGTCTTGGGGATTGCTTCGGGCGAAAGAGCATCGCCCTCGCAATGATGAATTAATTTATATACGCCATCACCACAAAAATATCCATTGCAATCACAGCCACGAGACCGAGCAGGCTGAAAATCTTTTGTCTCTTTTCCCAACGCGGACGATTCTCCAAGCCTTTGAGGAATACGTTCTTGAATGGAGTCGGTGTTCGGTTGAGGCTATCCAACAGGTCGCGGTAATATGAATCCGTTTTGAGCCAGAGTTTATAAGTATTCGAAAGGAAGATCAAACTGAAGAGGAGGAATACAAGGACGAATGTAAAGGGTGGGGCGGACATTGCGGCATTATATCTTAAAAACCTACCGCTCGGTAGGGAAAATTAAAAATGCGTCGCGCCTGATCCTTTGGATTATTTTATAAATGGGATAATCTTTCCCGCAGAATAATCCTATAAATCAAAGCGCGACGCATTACCCGTTAAATAAAAAAAGCCCGACGCAAGTTGCCGCATCGGGCTAAGGGATGGGGTGATCTTCCGTCATTGCTCTTGAACTCCCATGTTGCTGAGTTCGTCCGCGTTGTATTGCGCTACAAACAAATCCGCGCCCGCGAGAACAAACAATAACAAGACGATCACTACTGCAAGGATGAACGTCATTTTGCAACTCCTTTCTGTATGCACAATATAACTAATTTTAGGCAAAGCGGTTACTCCCCTAACAGTACTGTAAATAACGCTTAAACGTTATTTGACAAAACGCCTATTTGAGATAAAATACAACCCGCACGGCAAAAGCCGGAGTGGCGGAATTGGCAGACGCGCCACGTTCAGGGCGTGGTGAACTTACGTTCATGAGGGTTCAAGTCCCTCCTTCGGCACAGCAAAAACCCTAAAGGTTTCCAAACCCTTAGGGTTTTTTGTTATTAGGAATGGTATAATTGCGCTTATCTAAAGCGGTTTCTTTCATTTAATGCCGACACGAAGTTTCCCCCCATCTTCGTGTCTTTTTATGTAACTCCAGACCTCGGAAGTTTTTGAAACCTCCGAGGTCTTATAAGGGACTTTCCATGACCGAAGAAAACGTAACCAAAGGCAACATCCAATCCGTTGATATTGACGAGCAGATGCGCTCCGCGTACCTCGACTACGCCATGAGCGTGATCGTCGCGCGCGCGCTGCCCGACGCCCGCGATGGGCTCAAACCCGTCCACCGCCGCATTTTGTACGCCATGCACGAACTGGGAATGCGCTCAAATTCCGCGTACAAAAAATCCGCGCGCATCGTCGGCGAAGTGTTGGGCAAATACCATCCGCACGGCGATTCGGCGGTGTACGAATCTATGGCGCGCATGGCGCAGGATTTCTCGCTGCGGTATCTGCTCGTGGACGGTCAGGGAAACTTCGGCTCGGTGGACGGCGACTCGCCCGCCGCGA
>JAQTWR010000026.1 GCA_028689195.1 Anaerolineales bacterium
TGGCGTTTTCCGCCGCCGCGCTGGGATATTTGATCTTCTCGCTGTGGGGAATTCCGCTCGAAATGAAGTTGCCGCGCATCCATTTCCCGCCAATCGCGTCTTTCGTTAAGGAGAACGCGCAAGGCGTCGCGCTGGCGCTGATCTTCTTTGCCGTCTATCTTTTCATCGGCTTGCGGCTGAATTTCCCCGACAAAGACACCACCGATAATTTCCTCTCCGCAGACAATTACCCGTGGATGCAGCGCATCGCCGCGCCCGACGGTTTTAACAACGAAATGCGCGCGCCGCATCCGTTTGCCTATCTCATTTTTCGTCCGCTTGGCGCGGCGCTGAATTTATTCACGCAAGACCCCGCGCTTTCCGCCATTCTGCTAACCACATTCACGGGCGCGCTCTGCATCCTGCTGGCGTGGATGTTTATCAAACGCCAATTTCAAGATTCGATCTACGCCTTTTTAATCGCGTCGCTGCTTGGGCTGAGTACCGCGCATATTTTTTTTGGCTCAGTCGTCGAGACGTACATCTTCTCCGCCGCCGCGATGATTGCCTTCTTCCTCCTGCTTCAATCGCAAAAAAACGCGACGAGTTCATTAATAAGCGTCAGCCTGCTTACGTTTGGAATCACGCTGACGAATTTTATCCAGAACTTTATCGGCTTTGTCGTTCAGCGCCTGAAATTCTCCCGCAAAGATTTTTGGACTTCGACAAAAGAGACGATTAAGTTCGCGGGTTTGACGCTTTCTTTCGGCGTTGTCTTGAGCGTAATTCACGCCGCGCTGTATCCGACAAGCAAATTATTCTTCCTATTATCGGGCGCGCAAGCCGAGCAGAGTTTTGAGTATTCGATTTTTCAAGAACCCGCATGGCGCGCGATCGGGCGCGCGCTTCTGCTTGTCCGCACAATCGTTTTATACGCTGTCGTCGCGCCCAAGCCGTATGTGTTTTCAAAAGAAGTCGGCGGAACTTTCCCGCGCTTCAATTTTTTCAAGATCGTTCCCGGCACATTTTCTTACAGCGCGTACAGCGGATTAGGAAATATCCTCGTAGCCGCATGGGCGCTTTTGCTGCTTGCGGCGGGCGTCATGTTTTTGGCAAACCTCATCCGCGCAAAAAAACTGGATTTGTCCTTTGCCTTCGCGCTCTGCGTTTTGTTCAACTTTATCCTTCATATCAATTACGGCTACGAACCGTTTTTATACTCGCCCGACTGGACCTACGCGCTGATATTCTTCGTCGCGCTGGCTCTCGCCCCGCTGGCGAAAAATAGACTCTTCCAAGCCGCGTTATTTATCTTTTTGATTCTGCTGGCGTACAATCAATTTCAATTCTTCAAATTTATATTTGAAACCATCGCGCCGTTTGTCGGATAATATTTTTCATGTTTAATTTAATTTCTCCCCGTATGCTGCCGGCGTGGGCGCTATCCCTTCCCGTTGCATATTTCACGCTCGGCTATTTGGGAAATTATTATTCGTCTTTTACAGCGATCATTCTCATCGCGGCGCTCGGTCAGGTCGTCTTTGGGCTGAGCGTCTATCGTTTGCTGGGCAAAGCGGAAAAATTATACGCAAATCACCGCTGGGATTTTTCCCTCGCGCTCGCCTTATTCGCCGCGTTGACCGTGTTTGTCGTCAAGATGTTCGAGACCGCCAATCGCTTCCCCCGCCTTTTCGACGCGAAATACATGACCCTCGAAGCGGGTCAAACGCTCCCATTTATGATCGGCTGCGCGATTGCTTTCCCATCCATGCTCTGGGCGGTTGGATTTTTCAAACAAAGAAAATTTTCGCAGTCCCGCTTATATCAATTCCTCGACGAAATATCGGCGGGCGTTCTCATCGCCGCTTTTTTCTTCGCCTTTTATTTTATTTTCGCGTCCATATTCAATCAACCTGTCTTCGATGTGGACGATATATTTTTCGACACAGACGGTTTGCTCTGGCGCAGGCGGTTTGCCACGCCCGACTTTCAAGATTACTACTGGCGCTCGGTGCATCCGTTCGCGCTTTTGATTATCCGCCCGCTGGTCGCGCTGCTTGCCTTCTTTTTGAAAGGCGATAAACTCGCCGCCGCGTTTACGCTGACCGCCTTCGCGGGCGCGCTCTGCGTTTTTCTGGCGTGGTATTTTGTAAAACAAACCGCCGGAAATTCCCTCTACGCTTTGCTGATCGCGTCTTTGTTTGGCGCATCCGCCGCTTACATAATCTTTGGTTTTCTGCTCGAAACGTATATTTTCCTCGCCGCAGCGATGATGATTTTTCTGGTTTTACTGCTCAAAGACAAACCGCTGGTCGCGCTGATTTTTACGGGCGCGCTTTCTTTTGGTATTACGCTCACGAATTTTGTTCAAACCGCGATTGCGTTTATTTTTATAAAACGCGATTTCAAACAATGGGTTAAGTACGGCGTAATCGTCGGCGCGTTGGTCGTCCCGCTGGCGCTGCTCAACAACTTCATTTATCCAAAATCGCAGCCGTATTTTTTCGACCCGTCCAGTTTCAACGCGGAGGCGGAGAATACGTTCGCGCCCAGCGTTCCCCGCGCGCTGGCAATCGCGCGCGTGATGGCGCTGCACAGCATCGTCGCGCCCGACCCATTAATCCTCGACGAAGAAATTCCTTTTCTAAAAGTTTGGATATTCAAAGCCGAGCCAATGCGCTTAAGCGAATACAAAACATGGTCAGGCAAAATCCTCGCTTTCGTCTGGCTGGGATTGATTCTACTCGGCGAATTTCTTTTCCTAAAGAATTTGAAAAAGCAGGACCCGCGTTTTTCGCCTGCCTTCATTGTGATTCTGATTTTCAATTTTTTGCTCCACCTGAAATATGGAAAAGACCTTTTCCTTTATTCCGCCAATTGGACATACGCCATCGTTCTTTTCCTTGCGCTTGCATGGCGCGAACTCGCCGAACGAAAATGGTTTCAAATCGTTTTACTTGTTTTCATCGGGGCTTTGCTTGCGAATAATTCCCGCCTGATATTAACCATGTTGAGTACGTCCGCTTTGCACGTCAAATAAAAATCGGCTTGGCAAACAAAACGCCAAGCCGATTTTTTACTCGGGCAAGAATTTTCCCGCGCGGGTTTTTAATCTCTCCCTTTCAATTCGTCTTTGAAGAAAATACTCAACACCACGCTGACCACGCTGACCACCAGCGCGCCGAGAAAAGCGTTCCACCACACGGGCGCAGCCAGAGTCAAGCCGAAGCCAAAGGACTGACCAACGACGCTCGTCAGCCAGAACATGAAAGTATTGACGACAAGCGTAAACAACCCCAGCGTGAGAATAATCAGCGGGCAGGTGAGAAACTTCAGCAGCGGACGCACCAACGCGTTCAGCAGCCCGATAATCAGAGCCAGCCACAGCACGCCCGTCCACGCGCCTTGAAAGCGGATGCCGTCTACAAGCCAAATCGCCGCGTAAAGCGCGATCACATTGATAACCCAGCGGATAACGAATTTTGTCATTTCAACTCCTTTTGCGTTGTTATGTCGTTGCGAGCGTACTTTGCGACGCAATCTTCTTACACCGTTGAAGATTGCGTCGGGCAAGAACAAAATCGCCCTCGCAATAACGATGTTTATAATAACTACGCAAAAATGATTATTTGGTTGCCTGCATCCAGAGCAGCGTGCGGTTTGCTTTGAAGCCCGCCGCTTGAATAGCCTCGTCGAATTTGCCGCTGGGGAATTCCAGCGCGATGCGGGAATATAGATGGACGAGGTCGCGCCGCGCTTGAATCAGCAGCGCGGTGAGCGCATTGGGGTCAGAGCAGGAATCGGCTGCGGCGAACAGCGCTTCGCCGCGCCCGTAGGGAATCCACGCGAGCGCGGATTCCATTTTGCCGTTTTTGAGCGCAGCCCATTGACGCGCGTTTGCGTCTATAAAGAAAAGATAGAGCCAATTCCAAATACCCGGGCGGAGCGCGTCGAAATTCCAGTTGCGATGCCACGATAGAAAATCGGGGTAGAGTTTCGCAAGCCAGCCGCGCTGCGTTTCCCAATCGCGCGGATTTCTTTTGGCGACGATAATATCCGTTTGCGGAGCCGCCGCGTGAGAATCAGTTACCGCGCTCCAGGAGGTGCGCCGCGCGCGTTCGACGAATCCAAGTTTGGCGTAGAGATCAATCGCGGCGGGGTTATCGTCGCGGACGTGCAGCCAGATATTTTTCACTTTCTTTTCGCGGGCGCGCTGCATGGCGCGTTCGGTCAACGCGCGCGCGATTCCCCTGCGGCGATGGTCGGGATGTACGGCGATATTCGCGATAAGGTAGACGCGTTCTTTTTTGTATCGAAAGGGAACAAGGCTTGCGTTGCCGATAATCTTTCCGTTTTCTTCCCACACAAATCCCGTCAACGGCAGCGAGGTGGTCTCTGCAGCGCGGTTCGCCCACTGCACGAACGAGTTGTCGCTGCCAGCGCGACGCATGTCTTGCACATAGCGCTTGCCGTCGTTGTCCATTGTGCTGGCGAAACAAGTTTCGATTAAATCCGCTACGGCGGGCAGGTCGTGCAAAACGCTAATCGGGCGCAGGTGCGGGTGCGCATCTGCATATACGGGAAGGGTGATAGAAGACATTGGAGAATAGCCCCACGTTTAATAAACAACTATCCGCGAAGAAGGCGGACTTCGCGGATGTTCAAAACGCTCTTTTATTCTCTCGGCGCTTTTAGCGCTTCCAACCGTCCGCGCAGCTCGATGCGGCGCGAATCGGCTGCGTGGCGAATTTCGTTCATAAAGCCCTGTCCGCGGTCGCGTAATTGACCGCGCAAGTTTTCGCCCGATTCGGGCGCCATCAACAGCGCTATCGTTGACCCCACCAATGAGCCGACCAATATTCCGATTAGAAAACCGAACATTCTACGCATGACGAATTTCTCCTTCGTTGAGTTGAATTGTTTGTCTAAAGAAATTATAGCGCTCTTGCATACGGGCGGCGCAAAACCTGATTTGCCTAAACCCTACCACCCCTCGGCAATTCGCACCGCATTTTTTTCAGGCAGACCCGCTTCGCGGATGCGACCTTGCGTTTCGGCGACGTTATATTCCACGCGGCGCGGAGTCCACGTCATCGCTTCGTTATCGTAGATGGCGTACGCGGCGCGCGGATCGCGGTCACGGGGCTGCCCGACGGAACCCGGGTTGAGAATCATCTTTTTCGACGACAGTTTATACGTTTTATCGGGAGTCGTTTGATTGAGCTGCACGCGGTCGCTTCTTTCATTCAATTCAAAGAGACATTGAATGTGAGAATGTCCCACAAAACACAATTGCGTTTCAAAATGCTCAAAATTGATGCGCGCCGAAAGCGAGTTCAAAATGTATTCCCACAACGGGTCGCGCGGACTTCCGTGCGCGAGCGTCGCTTCTCCGCATATTTTTGCCTGCGAAGTCAGCGCGCGCAGAAAATCCATGCTGCTGGCGGTTAAAACTTTTTCATGGTGAAGCAGCGAGCGGCGCGCATCGCCATTAAATGTTTCCAGCGAAAGTTTCCCCGTCGCCGCAATATCATGGTTGCCCATCATGCAGGTAAGGTTTGAAATCTCGCTGATCTCTTCCACGACCGCATTCGGGTCGGGACCATAACCGACCAAATCGCCAAGACACCAGGTTTCATCCACCTGCCCGGCGTCCGCCAATACCGCTTGAAGGGCGGCGTAATTTGCATGAACATCCGACATAACCAAAACGCGCATAACTACTCCAATAACCTCGACACATGCTCGATAATTTTTTCAGCCGCCTCCGATTTGCTCATTAGCGGCAAACTCTCTTTTGTTCCGTTTTCAAACAATAACGTCACGCGATTGGTCTCCACTGCGAAGCCCGCATCGCTCGATGAAATGTCATTGGCGGCGATGAAATCCAAATTTTTAGATTTTAATTTTTCGCGCGCGTTTTCGAGCAGGTCTTGACTCTCCGCCGCGAAACCGACCACCGCGCGATAGCGCGACTTTCCTACGTTCAAACTGGATACTGTTTTCAAAATATCAGGCGCAGCCTCAAGTTCTATTTGCGGAATGCCGTCGCGCTTTTTAATTTTGTCTTTTGCAATACTCTTCGGGCGAAAGTCCGCCGCAGCCGCAGCCATAATCAACGCATCGGCTGATTCGCTCAACACCGCGTCGAGCATTTCTTCCGCGCTGTTTACTTTTATCACGCGCGCGCCAATCGGCGAAGTTAAACCCGTTGGCGCGGTAATCAAGCAAACCTCCGCGCCCGCATCCAGCGCGGCTTGCGCCAGCGCGTATCCCTGCCTGCCCGACGAATGATTTGTAATCACGCGCACGGGGTCGAGCACTTCCTGAGTTCCGCCGGCGGTGACGATAATTTTTCTACCCGCGAGTTTTCCGCCCAGCCCCAATGCGATTCGGATGTGACCGAGAATCTCCGACGGTTCGATCATTCTGCCCGCGCCGACCAAGCCTGAAGCAAGATGCCCTTGCGCGGGACCGATCACAGTCGCGCCGCGATTTTTTAATCGCGCAAGATTCTCCTGCGTGGCGGGCGCGTCGAACATCCCGCCATCCATCGCGGGCGCAATCAACAACGGACATGCCGCCGCCAGCGCGGTAATGGTCAACAAATTATCCGATATTCCATTGGCAAGTTTTGCGATGGTGTTCGCCGTGCATGGCGCGATGACGAGCAAATCGGCGCGCTTGCCAAGATTGACGTGCAGGACGTGCGCCTCGGCGCCCCACAAATCTGCATCCACATAAGCGCGGCGCGACGTGACCGATTGAAACGTGAGCGGCGTGATGAAATTTTTCGCCGCGTCGGTCAGGATGACGTCTACCAGCGCGCCCGCTTGCGTTAACTTGGACGCCAACTCGGCGGATTTATACGCCGCGATTGAACCCGTTATGCCAAGCAAAATGTGTTTGTCAGACAAGATGGACATAGGCGCTGATTATACTTCCATGCAGTATAAGTGACAGTCGTCTGTGATGTGACTGTCACTTTACACGTTTTCTCGTTCTACGCCTTCAAACTCCAAAATAAAATCCGCGCCGTAGGCTTTGCTTGGGGTTTGAAAACCAGTTTTGTAATGGCCGTCTAAAATGCGTTTCATAATTTCAACCGAAGTCAGCGAAGTCAGATAATACGCTTCGGGAGTTTTTAGTTTTGCGCGGACACATATCTCTTGGACTGCAAAATCTCCAGATTGTGCAGTCGAATTTTGTCCAAAGTCAGGAGGCTTTGGACTCCGTACCTCGGCGATAAGCAAACTAAATCCGCTTTTGTTTTGTTCTTGTGATGGACCGGATGGCAGCGTTTTTCCGATCATCCATTTAAGAAAATCCCGCGCGGCGCGCGAGTAAAGCAGCGCGCCGAGATACCGCATGGCTTTCATTCCGTTGACCATCGAGTTTGGAAATCCCATATACGTTGTGATGTTCGGAATCCCCGTGCTGTAATACGCCGTGCTCACATCGCCCCAGCCGACGGAAACCACGCGCGAGGCGCCGCGACCGAAATCAATCATCTTGGAATCCCAAACGTTTGGCACGCTGATAATTTTTCCGTCGCGGCGGATGCGCCCCTGACGCTGCATGTTCTCAATGCCTGAACGCGCCGTTCCGCGCGAAACTCCGCTGCCGATACTTTTGATATAAAGTTCGAGATGCGTTGCGTTTTCAACTTTACTGGCAACATACGCGCTCAAACAATCGGATGGCGCCACGTCAAAACCGCCGCCGGGCAGAAACATAATTCCCGCGCGTTTTGCTTCTTCATCCATTAATGCCAACGCTTCAAAGCCTTCTATTTCGCCGCTGATGTCTACATAATGACGCTTGGTACGAAGGCACGCTTCCGCCATTTGTTGAAACGTCAACACGAAAGGACCCGCGCAATGCAAAACCGCATCCACTTCAAGCAACGCCGAATCCAGCGCGGATGAATCTTCGATTGAAAATGCGCGATATTCCAAGCCAAATTTTTCGGCTTGCGCGCGTAATTGGTTTTCGTCGCGCCCCGCAAGGATTGGCTTCATTCCTTGTTTGACCGCCTGCTCGACAATTAAATTTCCCGTGTACCCATACGAACCGTAAATTAAAAAACTTTTCATAGATACTCCATCTACAATAAAGCGACAGTCGCCTCGCGGGTGACTGTCGCTGAAACTTTACGAGCGTTCCGTCCACGCCGGGTTTGCGTATTTTTCTTTGACCAACTCCTCCGCGCGCGCAGATTCGGATTCCGATAATTCTCCGCGCTCGAAGTTGATTCCCAATTGCGCTTCGAATCCTTTCACAAAAGATTGCGCCGCTGCTTCCCAAGCGATCTCTTTTCCCAAAATCGATTCGACCGTCGCGGCGCGCGACAGCAATCGTTGCGCCGCATTCTCCCGCGCAGATTCATTTTCAAATTTCAGCGCCTCGCAAATGCGCGTCAAGTCGCCTGTCAACGGGAGCGAGCCGTGCTGCAACACGCCTTCTTTTTTCCGCGCCTGCGCCGAGCCGATGAGTTTTTTTCCGTTCACGGTAATTTCATACGTAGATGGGACTTCAAAGCAGACGGGATTTGCCGCGCTAGTCATACTGGAAGCATGACCTACATTCATTTCGACGGGCAAACCAATTTCACGCGCCGCAAACATCAACGCCTGCGCGAGGCGGTTATAGGATTCTAAAACGCCGCCAAATAACGCAGGGACATCCGCGCCGCCTATCACTGAATACGTTAATTCGTCCGTATGCAAAATCGCGCGTCCGCCGGTTAATCGGCGCACCACGTCCCAGCCGTTGGATTGCAGCCGCGCAACGTCTACATCTTTGAAAGACTGCGCGTGCCCCAACGACAAACACGGAGGATTCCACGCATACAGGCGCAGCGTGGGCAGCGCTTCGCCGCGATGGATGTGTTCGAGAATCGATTCGTCCACCGCCATATTCCACGCGCCGTTTGATGGGAAAGTATAGAGAAGTCGCCAGTTCATAAGTGAACAGCATGAATGCCGTGTTACGGAGTCTATCATAAGAGCAGTGTATAATTCCCTCGCCATGCCCATTTTAGACGAACACACATTGGATTTTTTCACGCGCAGCCCCGAGCAGACGCGGCGCATTGGAATGCGTCTTGGCGGTCAACTCAAAGCGGGCGACGTGATTTGTTTGCAAGGCGATCTTGGCGCGGGGAAGACCACCTTCACGCAGGGACTCGCGCAAGGCTGGGGTTCGAGTGATTCTGTTTCAAGCCCCACGTTTGTTCTTGTAAATTTATACCGCCGCCCCAACGGAGAATCGCTGTTTCATTTGGACGCCTATCGTCTCGATTCAATTCCCGAAGCGGAAGAACTCGATTTCGATTCCATGCTGGCAGACGGCGCGCTTATCATTGAATGGCCCGAAAAATTAGGAACGCTTATTCCCGAAAATCGTTTGCTGATTGAATTGGATCACATCGCTGAAGAACAACGCCGAATGCGAATTCACGCGCGCGGCAAACGCTACGACGAGTTATTAGACCTGATTCGCCAGTCTATGTTTGGAGCATGAATGTTATTAGCAATAGACACATCCACCGCGCAAGTCGGTTTGGCGTTGTACGACGGGAATCAAATTCTCGGCGAGATGACGTGGACGACGAAGCGGCATCACACCACCGAGTTGGCTCCCGCCCTCGCGGGATTACTCGCGCGCTCCGGCGCGACCATGAATTTGGTCAACGCGCTTGGGGTCGCCATTGGTCCCGGTTCTTTTACTTCACTTCGAGTAGGTCTCTCGCTTGCAAAAGGAATCGCGCTCGCGCGTCATATCCCTTTGATTGGAATTCCCACGCTGGATATTATCGCGTCGGCGCAGCCGTTGGGAAAACATCCGCTGATTACGGTGATTCAAGCGGGGCGCAAGCGGATCGCTATTGGGGCATACGAAAATACTGAAAACCGCTGGCAGTTTCAAGGTCAGGTGCGAAGCGCGACGATTGACGAGTTGGCAGATCAACTTGAAGCGCCGACGTACATCGCGGGCGAGTTATCTCCTGAAGATAGGAATCGTCTTTCCCATAAAAAATCTCATGCGCTTTTGGCGTCGCCCATCAACAGCGTTCGCCGCCCGTCCATTCTCGCAGACCTGGCGTGGAAGCGCTGGAAAAATAACGATGTAGATAACGCGGCTGCGCTCGCGCCGATTTATTTGCACGTTGAAGGCGCGCCGATTCTGTAGCGCGACATTTATGTCGCGGGCTTTATGATGAATTATGTGATTCGCAAAATGACGGTGGAAGATTTGGAGCAGGTCGTGGCTATTGACCAGATTTCTTTTACGCTGCCGTGGCCCCCGCGCTCGTTTCACTTTGAAGTGACCGACAATCCCGCGTCGCGTTGCTGGGTTGCGGAGCAGGACGGGAAAATTATCGCGATGCTGGTCGCATGGTTTATCGTGGACGAACTTCACATCGCTTCGATTGCGACGCATCCCGATTTTCTCAGGCAGGGCGTTGGCGGGCGTTTGCTCGAACATGCGCTGCGTTCCGCGAAAGAAGAAGGCGCGCTGACTTCGTTTTTGGAAGTGCGCGAGAGCAACGACGCGGCAATTAATCTGTATCGCAAATTTGGTTATGCCGAAAGCGGGCATCGCGAGAACTATTACGCCGACAATGGCGAAGACGCGATTTTGATGACGTTGAATATCGTCGCAAGTTGAAAGTGGCAGGTCAAAGGTCGAGCGTTTGGAGGAATATGTCCGCCGAAGAAAAATTGAACCGCCTTGCAAAAGAAATTTCCGCGTGCGAAAAATGCGCGCTGCACGAATCGCGCAAGAAATCCGTTCCCGGAGACGGACCCGCAAGCGCCGAGATTATGTTCATCGGCGAGGGGCCGGGCTTTCACGAAAACGAGCAGGGACGTCCCTTTGTGGGCGCTTCGGGTAAGTTTTTAGATCAACTGCTCGCGCAGGCAGACGTAACCCGCGCAGATGTGTTCATCGCCAACGTGGTCAAGTGCCGCCCGCCGGGGAATCGCGACCCGCTGCCGGAGGAACTTTCTGCCTGCGACGAATATTTAGAGGCGCAAATCAAAGCCATTAATCCGAGTATTATTGTGACGTTGGGACGCTTCTCGATGGCGAAGTTCATCCCCGATGTGAAGATCAGCGCGGTGCATGGGCAGATGAAAAAAGTCGGCGAGCGGTATGTCATCCCCATGTTCCATCCGGCGGCGGCGCTGCACCAGCCGCAGCTCAAGCCCGCGATTTTAGGCGATTTCGCCAATCTGCCCGATCAATTGAACGAAGCCCGCGCCGCGATGGGGAAGCCGAAAATCGTTTTCAAGAAGAGAGAAGAAGTTATTGAAGATAAGCCGCAGCAATTGAGTATGTTCTAGCCAAAAAAATTCGGAGGACGCAAAAATCTCCGAATTTTTATTTTGCGTAATTCGGTATAATCAAGTCATGGCACAAGTTATCGCAAGAAGAAAAATATCCCTCAGTAAAAAAATTTCCGCGCCAATAGGGAAGAAAAGCGCGCCTAAAGACCGTTTCATAAGATTGAAATCGCAGGTAACGCCCTTGCTGAAGCCATACGCCAAACGAATTTCAGTTTTTGGCTCCTATGCGCGAGGCGAGGCGACCGCTTTGAGCGATATTGATTTGCTCATTGCCCTCAAACCCGTTGAAGCGCGCCCTTCGCTTGGTTTATTCGAATTTATTGCGCTTGAACAGGCGTTGGCAAAAAAATTAGGCTGCGACGTTGATTTGGTCACCGAAGAAGATATTAATCCGCGCCGAAGGAAAAACATCGAGAAAGATAAGGTGGTTTTGTATGAGGCAAAATAGAGACCATATCTATTTAGGCGATATCTTCGACGCTATAGAAAGAATTGAAGGTTACACAACAGGGGTAAAGAAAAAAGACTTCATGGATAATTTTATGATGCAGGACGCGGTCATGCGCCAGATCGAGATCATTGGCGAAGCGTCTAACAGCGTTTCGGATGAATTTCAAGAAGAGCATCAGAATCTCCCGTGGTTTCAAATGCGCGGTATTCGCAATAAAATAGTTCACGACTACCGCGGAATCAATCTGCATATTATTTGGGATACGGTAACCAATAATTTGCCCCTGCTCAAAAAACAGGTTCAGGATATTTTGGGCGAATAGATACAAAAAAAACCGTTATGCTTCAAACAATCAGGTTATATAGATTTCAACGCTCCCTAAGGACAAAGAACAATGACAAAAGAGATTCTCATCCAAAAATTAAAAGATAAAACCGCCACAATCGCTATTTTGGGACTTGGCTATGTGGGGCTGCCGCTCGCCGTGGTGTTTGGCGAAGCGGGATTCAACGTCATGGGCGTTGATCCGGACAAGCGCAAGATCGACGCGCTCAACGAAGGCAAGTCTTACATCCCCGACGTGAAGACCGAAGCGGTGGCGAAACTCGTCGAGAGCGGACGGCTGAAATCCACGACGGATTTTTCCGTGTTGAAGGATATGGACGCGGTCAGCATCTGCGTGCCGACTCCGCTGCGGCAGACGGGCGATCCCGACATGTCGTTCATCATTTCCGCGACGGAAGAACTCGGAAAATACATGCACAAGGGCATGGTCATTGTGCTTGAGTCCACCACCTACCCGGGCACCACGCGCGAAGTGCTGCTGCCCAAACTTGGACTCGAACATGATTTAGTCGTCGGCGAGGATTGGTTTCTCGCGTTCTCGCCTGAGCGCGTCGATCCGGGACGCGAAGATTTCACCACCATCAATACGCCCAAAGTGATGGGCGGAATCACCGAAGCGTGCGGCGAAGTCGCATCCGCGTGGTACGAAGGCGCGATCAAAACCGTCCACCGCGTTTCGACCGCCGAAGCCGCAGAGATGTCCAAATTGCTGGAGAATACCTTCCGCATGATTAACATCGGCTTGGTCAACGAACTTGCCATCATGTGCGAGCGTCTCGGCGTGGACGTGTGGGAAGTGATTGACGCCGCCGCGACGAAACCCTTCGGCTTTATGAAATTCACGCCGGGACCCGGCTTGGGCGGTCACTGCATTCCCATTGACCCGCTGTATCTTTCGTGGAAAATGAAGTCGTTCAATTACAACGCGCGCTTTATCGAGCTCGCGTCCGAGATCAATACCAACATGCCGCGCTATGTCGTCTCCCGCATTTTGGACGCGATGAACGACCGCAGCATGATGTTGAAAGGTTCCAACGTTTTGGTGTTGGGCGTGGCGTACAAACCCGATATTGACGACGTGCGCGAATCGCCCGCGATGGACGTCATCGGCTTGCTGAAAAAGAAGGGCGCGAATGTCGAATATCACGACCCGTATATTCCGCGCATTCACCATGAATATGACGGCTGGCAATTGGACAGCGTGAACGATATGATGAAATCCGTAAAGGCGGCGGACGCGGTGGTTATCGTCACCAATCATAAACAATACGATTACAAGACGATTATCGAATCCGCGAAATTTGTTTTCGATTCGCGCAACGCGACGGGAAAACTCGGCAAGAATAACGAGAAGGTTGAAAGGCTTTAGACGTCATTGCGAGGAGCGAAGCGACAAAGCAATCCCCTAACCATTGTGGAGATTGCTTCGTCGGGAAGATCGCCCTCCCCGCAATGACATAGAAGGTATCTATGTCACATTACTTAGTAACCGGAGCCGCAGGCTTCATCGGCGCGCGGACTACGACCATGCTCATCGAGCAGGGACATACCGTCGTCGGCATTGACAATATGAACGACGCGTACGATCCGCGCATCAAAGAATATCGGCTCAAGAATCTCCAAGCGCTGGGCGGATTTGAATTTGTCCGCGACGATATTTCCGACAAGGGAATTCTCAATCGTCAATCGGCGCTCGTCAACCGCCAGTTCGACGGCGTGATTAATCTCGCGGCGCGCGCGGGCGTGCGCTTCAGCGTCGAAAATCCCTGGGTCTTCCTCGAATCAAATACGATAGGCACGTTGAACATGCTTGAACTTTGCCGTCAATACGGATGCGGGAAGTTCATTCTCGCGTCCACCTCCAGCATCTACGGCGAGAACCCGATTTACCCCACGCCCGAAACCGCGTCGAGCAGCGAGCCGATGCAACCCTACGCGGCGAGCAAAAAAGGCGCGGAAGTTCTCGCGCATTCGTATCATCATCTTTACGATATTGACGTGACCGTTGTCCGCTATTTCACCGTGTACGGTCCCGCGGGCAGACCCGACCTTGCGATATTCCGCTTTGTGCAGTGGATTCTCGAAGGGCGACCCATCCGCATTAATGGCGACGGGACGCAGTCGCGCGGATTCACTTACGTGGACGACATCGCGCGCGGAACGATTGCCGCGTTGAAACCGCTCGGCTACGAGGTGATCAATCTCGGCGGGCATGAGGTCATCACGATTAATGGACTTGTGCAATTGGTCGAAGAGCTCACGGGCAAAAAAGCGA
>JAQTWR010000346.1 GCA_028689195.1 Anaerolineales bacterium
TGCGATTACTACTACCCGCCCTTCAGCCAACATGGCGTCATCCAACCCAAAGCGCTGGACGAAAACGCGCGTAAACTCATCAGCGAATACGACGTGCGCACGCCGTCGGCGTTCGTCAGCGCGGGGAAACTTTCCGGCGGCAACCAGCAAAAAGTGATCGTCGCGCGCGAACTGAGTCGCAGCAACGTAAAACTCGTCATTGCCAACCAACCCACGCGCGGATTGGACGTCGGCTCGATTGAATATATCCACAGCGAGATTATCAAGATGCGCGATAGAGACGTGGCGGTGCTGCTCATCTCCGCCGAGTTGGACGAAATTATGGCGCTTTCAGACCGCATCGCGGTCATGTATCGCGGCAACATCGTCACCATCGTCGAGACCAAGAAAACCACGCGCGAACAGCTCGGTCTATGGATGGCGGGCGCGCAAGTAGAACACGCATAACCCGTTTATTTTCATGCAACAAAAAACAGGAGTTTCAGGACTCCTGTTTTTTTATTCGCCGAGTTCGCTCTGCCGTTTTTTTATTTTTATCGTAGAGTCGCCGCCGAACGTATGAACGGCGACCAGCGTTACGTCGTCGTCCTGCTTTGAGCCTGCTTGATATTTTTTCAAACTCGCGAGCAGGCGGTCGCAAATCTGCTGGGCGTTATTATTATTTAATTCGCTCAATTTCTGTTTGATGCGCTCAAGCCCGAACAGTTCGCCGTTGGGGTCGCGGCAGTCGGTCAATCCATCGGTGAAAAGCAGCAGGGTCGAGCCGCGCGGCAGCGTAACGGCGCGTTCGTCAAGCATAACCGTTCCCCACAAACCAAGCGCCATACCAGAGCCATGCGGCAAACGCTCTACCGTCCCGTCCGCGTATAGAAGCAAAGGCGGTTCATGTCCGGCGCGGGCGTAATTGAACGCGCGCGTTTTTAAATCAAGGATGCCATACAGCGCCGTCACGAACTGCGTTGATTTTTGCAAGCGGGTGATGTGACGATTGACCGCCTGCATCACTTCGCCCGAGGTGGCGTTTATATCCGTCTCAGCCATGATGAGCGCATGTACCCGCGCCATGAAGATGGCAGACGGCACGCCTTTATCGGCAACATCGCCGATGACCACGCCGACTTGATTCTCGTTGAGTTGGAAAATATCGTAAAAGTCGCCGCCCACCTGACGCGCAGGTAAAATCCGCGCGCCGAAATCAAATTCATCCAGTTCGGGAAGTTCGTCGGGCAGGATGCTTAATTGAATATCAGCGGCGACTTGGAGTTCGCGTTCGAGGCGTTCCTTTTCGATGATCTGTATCTGCGCGGACTTGAGATCGTCATACGCGGCTTGCAGTTGTTTATTTTTCTCGGTCAGGTCGTGGAAAGAATGCGTATTCGCCGCGTCGAGGCGCTGACTTAAAACGCGCACCATCGAAACAGATAGTTGCGGATTTTTCCGGGCGAGTTCTAAAAACTGCGCGCGGCTCATCGAAAGCAAAACGGATTTTTCGCGCGCGCGAACCGTAGCCGTGCGCCGGCCGCCGGGCAAAATCAAACCCATCTCGCCCAAATATTCGCCCGTTCGCAAAACGTTCAAAAGCATTTCTTCTTTTCCCTCCCCCATCAGGACTTCGATAATTCCGTTAACAACAATATATAAGCGTTCGCCAATTTCGCCCTCGCGAAAAAGAATTTCCCCGCCGGCGAGTTCCTGAACATCCAACACAGATTGAATATGACCCAATTCTTCCGAAGAAAGATCGGCGAACAAAGGAATCTGCGAGAGCAGGTTATACGTCATGGAATCTACTTTTGCGTTAAGTCCATTACTTCTTTGCCAGCCAGTTTATCTTGAATGCGCTGCGCGACAAGGTCTAAATGGCGCGGTTGATTGACGTAATCGAGGTCGTCGGTTTGGATGGTGAGGACGGGGCAAAGATCAAATACGTTAAGCCATTCGTCGTAGAACGAATCGAGCAGCGTCAAATATTCGGCGGAGATGCCCGTTTCGATATTGCGCGCGCGTTTGCGGATGCGCTCCATGAGAACCGGCACGGGCGCTTTGAGGTAAATGAGCAAATCGGGGCGCGGCAAGCCATCGACGACCACTTCAAATAATTGACGGTAGGCGTGATAATCGCGCTCGTTCAAATTTCCCAAATGATGCAGGGCGCGCGCGAAGATGTGCGCGTCTTCGTAAATGCTGCGATCCAAAATGGCTGAACGCGCGTCGCGCGCGGCTCTAAGATATTGGTCGGCGCGATGTCCAAGAAAAAATATTTGAAGATGGAAAGACCATGCGCGCATGTCCGCGTAAAAATCGGGGAGGTAGGGATTATCCGCGACGGATTCGAATCCCGTCCACCAGCCCAGCCGCGCGCCGATTCTTTCCGTCAGAGTCGTTTTGCCTGCGCCGATATTTCCCGCAACCAAGATTAAATGTTTTGCCATAAGTTCATTCTATCATCACCGCATGAATGCCGCGTTAAACGGTTTCGAGCGAGCCTTTGATTTTTGCCTGCGTCTCAAACCACGCGAACATGAAATATCCGAGCAAGCCGTACGCCAAGCCGATGCCGAGTTCGCTAACCAAGAGCGGGGAAATATCCGCGAGACTAGAACCAGAGACAAGGGAGCGCGAAGCCGCGATTCCGCGCGTGAGCGGGAGAATATTCGAGACAAATTGCATCCACGCGGGCAGGGATTCAATCGCCACATTCGCTCCCGAAAAGATGAGCAGCGAAAAATAAACGAAGTTATTGACGAACATTACGTTTGCTGTGAGCAGGCTTAAGCAGCCCATCAGCAAGCCAAGCCCGCAGGTGCTGAAGGTGGTGACGAGGATGGTCAGCGCGAGCGCGGGGAGGTCTGTATGCGAGAGGTCGAGTCCCATGAGGAGCACGCCCCACGTCAATGCGATGACCACGCCGATTGCGCCGTCAATGACGTGCATGAAAGCGCGCCCGAAAAAAATCATAAAGCGGTTGGCGGGCGCGCCGAAAAGATAAGGCAGGGTCCCCGCGTCGCGGTCGCCGCCGACGCTCATCGTCACGCCGAAGATTCCGCTGACGGAGGTAATCTGAATCGCGTTGCCGATTACGAAGAAATCAGAATTCCCTTTCCCCGAACCGTACGTTCCCAAGAATACGAAGAAGAACATCTGCGCGAGCGGCATAAGGATTTTAGATGCGGCGTAGGTAACGGGTCGCAGCCACGCGAAGAGGGCGCGGTAGGAAAGTAAAGTTCCCTGCCAGAATAGACGGAAGTTTTTTGCGATTGTTTTCATGTTAATCCACATCCAGCGTCGCGTCTACGCGGGCTTTGTAAAGCATGAACTTGAAGAGTTGACTGGCGATGATTAAATCAATCATGCTGAAAATCAACATCATGCCCCAGCAGAGCGCAATTTGACTAAAGGGCAGGAACGCGGTGGACGTTCCGTGCAAAGCGATTGCCGCCCAATACGGCGGCAGCAGG
>JAQTWR010000347.1 GCA_028689195.1 Anaerolineales bacterium
GCAAAATAGGACGTGATTGACTTGGCGGTTTCGGGAGACGATTTGTTCATGCTGCACTCGGACGGTCATCTTTCGACCTGTTCTTACAGCCGCATCGAATCAAAGCCGACGCGCTGCGTAGACCCAACTCCGTTGATCAATCCCTTCGCGGCGTATCAGGATATGGATTTATTCGCAAGCGCGCATTTTACGCAAATTCTATTTACCATGCCGCCAGATTCTTCCGTCCTTTTGTTAGACGCGGATACGCAGGGCATTCTGCGTTTTGCGCCGCGCCGTCCGCTCGAATTACAGAATCAACTGCGCCCAACGACAGGAAACGCGAATCCGATTTCGCCGGGCGCGGTTGGCGCGGCGGCTATCGCGCCGAATCATGTGTTGTATATAACGGTGAACGGGCAGGTATATTTCGCGACGAACATGCCGTAAAATCCCCTCGCCCCAGCCCAAAGGGAGTCTGGCTAGGGCGAGGGAGAGGCAACAACAAAGGAGAGACCCGTGGCAAATTTCTTTGAAGCGCTCTTCAACTTTTTTTTCAAACCCGCGCCGCCAAAATACCCCGCGGACAGCGCAAGCGAACCCGCGCAAATTACGCAAAGCAAAGTGTTGGCGCTGATTTACGATCCTATTATGGATGCGTCTACGGGGGCAACGCTTTCGCAGCATCAACATTGGTACCGTCCCATAGACCTGCTGACGGGGTTCATGTCGGACTTGCTGCAAGTCAGCGGCGGGATGGCGCGTTATCAGATCATCGAGCGCGTGAACATAAACGAATTCCCCGCAAAGATAGACGGCTTTCGCTACACCCCTGAAATGTATACGAGCACGCTGCGCGGCATGGCTGCTCCGTACATGCCGCAGGAAGCGAACTACCACGCGATTTTGAATCAATTCAATATTTTGCAGCGCGTGGCGCGGAACGAAATTGACGAA
The DNA here is from genome assembly GCA_028689195.1 of Anaerolineales bacterium. Lineage (GTDB taxonomy): Bacteria > Chloroflexota > Anaerolineae > Anaerolineales > Villigracilaceae > Villigracilis. The sequence continues at coordinate 937 of JAQTWR010000347.1, forward strand.
GTATGGATTTTCGGTTTTCCGCACGCGGGATTTTACGAATCAATTATGGCTGGACCCGGCGCATTTTGGTGCAACGCGCCGCCGCTGACAAACACGTCTGCGAGCCAGCGTCGTTTTGTCATCATGGGGTTTTCTTACGAAAGATATATCGGCGAGATGTTGGAAGCCTACGGGCATCGCGCCGAATCCATTATGGAAAAGACCTTCGCCAAAACAAGCGGCGACGCGAATTTATGGAATCGTTTCACCCGTTATGAAAAAATCGCGGCGGGCAAAGCCGCCTGCGGAAACATCCACTTCGCGCCAAACAGCCGACAGGATTACGACTGGAACAATCCCGCGTCTGTTCAAAGCGAATGTTACGACTGGCAATTGAACTTCCCCAACTTCGAAGGCGATACGCGAATGGTGAACGCCTCGGAATGGGGCGGCGAAATCCGCGAGCATCATAAATGGTGGCTCAATCACTTCCCGCGCGTGGCGGGGCGCAGGAATGGAATCCACAACAACTGGTGGCAGTATGTGGTCAATCCGCAACGGGTAATCATATAAAGGGGCGACTCATTCGCGCCGTACTCGGGTACGGCGTGAATATTTGTAATCGCAAAAATACAATCAAAAGACAATACGTGCAAAGACAAATATGCCGTAAAATTATATAGACTATTTTCACAAAACGATGCTGCCTAATTTCGATCGTTACGTCTCGTTGGCTTATTTTTTAGCCGCAATTCCCTACGCAGTGATGGGGTTATATGCGTGGCGCAAACGCCCTGCGGTGGCGGTGACGCCGTTTGCATGGTTGATGCTGTCCATGTCTATATGGGCGTTGATGTACAGTATGGAGATCGCGCTGCCGACGATCCCGTTAAAAAAAATAGCGCTTAGTTTTGAGTATATCGGTTCCGCGTCCATTCCCGTTTTTTTAATTTTCTTCGCGTTTGAATTTACAGGAAGAAGCCACTGGCTGACATGGCGCGCGCGGATTTTACTCTGGGCGCTTCCGCTCCTCACGATTTTGTTGATATGGACAAGCGAGTATCACCGCCTGATATGGGAAATCATCGGCGTTGTCAGGATCGATGGGCTTGTATTGCTGGACATAAATTACAGACCCATATTTTGGATCTTTACCATTTTTACGGCTATAACAACGCTGACCGCCGTCATTTTGCTCCTCGCCGAGATCGCGCAACGCCCCGACGAATACCGCGCTCAAATCGCGCTAATCGCGTTTGGAATCCTTGCGCCTTTGGCTGCCACTATTTTTTACATTTTAAAAGCGAGCGTCGCCTCCCGTCTGGACCTGACCCCTATTCTGTCTCTGCCCGCTAGCTTGGGGCTTTCGTGGGCGATCACGCGACGTTACCGCCTACAAGAGTTATTTCCGCTTGAATATCTAACCGTCTTGAGGAATATGAAAGACGGCGTAATCGTCACAGACGGACATCAACGCGTGGTCTATCTCAACCCCATCGCGGAATCTTTGCTGGGGCGTTCGGAAGCGGAAGCAATCGGGCAACCGCTTAATCATGTCTCGAAACTCTATGGCGAAAAACTCGTGTCGTACTTGGCGGGCGGGGGACATCGCGCGGAGTTAACTTTTGAAGAGGAATTAAAAACGCGCACATTCGAAGTATCCGATGCGCCCGTCGCGTCGTTAAACGCGTCAAAAGTCGCCAGCGGGGCGGGGCGCATGGTTGTCCTGCACGATATTACCCACCTTAAAGAAACAGAGACGGCGCTCAGCCGCCGCGAATCCATCATGTCGGCAATGAGTTTGGCGGCGGAACAATTCTTGAAAGAAACGGCTTGGGAGCACAGCATCCCCGGCGTGCTGGAGAAAATCGGACAATCCGCCGATTTAAGCCATATCTTTGTGGTCATGAATTACGCGGACGATAAACAAGCCATTCGCTCCAGTTTGTGTTACGAGTGGGCAAATGCCAACGCTGTGGCGCAAATCAACAACCCGGAACTGCGGCATGTTTCGCTTGACGGATCAGGCATGGATAGATGGAAGGAAGTACTCTCGCAAGGCTCTTTTATTGCGGGCTTGGTAAAAGACTTTCCCGAAAGCGAGCGCAAGTTCCTGAAAAAAATCGGGAGTCTGTCCATTGCTGTTATCCCAATCTTTGTCAACAAACAATGGTGGGGATTCATCATGTTCGACGAATGTCGGTACGAACGCGAATGGACAAATACAGAGTTGGAAGCGTTGAGCATCGCCGCCAGTATGTTCGGCTCCGCCGAGACGCGCGCGCGCACGGAACAAAAGTTAATCCGCCGTCAGCGCTCGCTCGATCTGCTGCATGAAATTGTGCTGGCTTCCCTAAAAACGGAAGACCTGCTCGCCATGTCGCAAGCGCTTGTAGAAAAATTCGCCGCCTTGATTCACGCCGACGGATGTTCCCTTATTTTGTGGAATGAAATTTCCCAACAGGAAGTTCAGCTTGCCGCGTTTGGCTCGCACAAACAACCGTATCAAACATTGCCCGTCTTGCCCGCCGAGCGCACCTTC
>JAQTWR010000027.1 GCA_028689195.1 Anaerolineales bacterium
GTGGTGCATAACGACGCGGGATTTCCCGCCTATATTCAAATGCTTGCGCGCGATATTTCCGAACGCAAACAGTCCGAAGTCAGCCTCAAACGTCACATGCGCGCGCTGGCGGTCATCGGCGAGGCGACGGCTGGCTTGTTCCGTTCTCCCAATATTCAGGCGACCATTCCCGAAGTGTTAGAGTCGCTTGGGTACGCGGTGGATGTGTTTTGCTGCGCGTTATTCAATATTCACGCGCCCGCGATGAAGACGCTCTATCAGTGGGTGGATCACGACGCGGCTGGATTTAACGTCAATACCGCGCTGTCCCCGTTTTTAGAAGCGATTGCCGAAAACCCTACGCGCGTTTTTTCTGTGACGGGAGTTAAACTCAATAACGCGCAAATTCCCCTCGTTTCGATTTTGGTCATCCCCATTCAAGGGGCAATGGGTTCGTGGGGATTTCTCGCCCTGTTCGACAAACAGAATCAACTCTCATGGTTAACCAACGAATTCGATACGATTCAAACCACCGCGAATTTAATCGGCGCGGCGCTGGAGCGTTTGCGCTACGAAGAAACCATCCGCATCAGCGAGACGCGCAACCGCATCCTCGTAAACGCGCTGCCCGACCTGCTTTTGCGCGCAGACCTATCGGGACGTATTCTCGATTACAACGCAAATCCGAGTCATCCGTTGTACGCGCCGCGCGAATCAGTCATCGGAAAAAAACTACAAGACTTGTGGACCCCCGATGTGGCGCGGATGATTCTCGAAACCGAAGAACAGGACGCCTTCGTTTCTTCGCATTGGGTATATGGATTCAGCCTGCCCAATCACGACCAGACTTTCGAGGCGCGGCTGCATCCCATCAGCGCGGGAGAGGCGTTGATTGTCGTGCGCGATATTACCGAACAGGCGCGGCTCGACCAGATGAAATCCGACTTCATCAATCGCGCTTCGCATGAATTACGCACGCCGCTGACCTCCGCAATTTTGATGACGGAATTATTACAACAGGGCGGCTCTAAAGAAGAGACGGAAGAATATTGGCGCGTGCTGGTCGGCGAGTTGAATCGCCAGAAGGAACTCATCAATCAATTGCTGTTGGCAGGACGTTTGGAAAGCGGCAGAATGAAACTTGAAGCGCTCCCAATGGACTTGACGCCCGTGTTGAACGAATCCATTCTAGCTGTGAAGGCAATCGCAAGCAAACGCAACATCTCTATTGAATTTAATGCGAAGCAGGAAACGCTCGACGTTCTCGGCGACGCGGGCGGGCTTTCGCAGGTGTTTATCAATCTCATCAATAACGCGGTGAAATTTTCGCCTGATGGAAAGACCGTTGAAGTAACGGCGATTCGCGGCGGGCATGAAACGAGCGTTTCGATTACCGATCACGGATTGGGGATTCCGCCCGAAGCGATTCCGCATTTATTCGAGCGTTTCTTCCGCGCAAAGAATGTGACCGTTGCGGAAATTCCCGGCAGCGGAATTGGGCTGTACATCGTCAAATCCATTGTGGACGAATTGGGCGGGACAATCTCCGTAAAAACCGAAGTTAATCAAGGGGCGACATTTACGGTGAAGTTGAGATCAAAAACCGAATAACGAGCGTCGTAGATTCTTCATTCGTCGGAACGATTCCTATTTCTCCGCGTATACTTAAATAACGTCAATAATGGATAACGGGATTATGTCATGCTGAGGGGCGTTTTTGCCCCGAAGCATCTCGGAACGGCTCATTTGAGACCCTTCGGTCACTGAAAAACGCTCCCTCAGGGTGACATGCTGATGTTTTTGGCTTATCCATTATTCACGTTAAATAGACTTCTTGCATAAGTCAAAAATAAGCAAACCTTTGCCACAGATTTCACAGATTTACACAGATTTTTTTGAATTCATCCGTGAAAATCTGTGTAATCCGTGGCTAAAAATACTTTTGCAAGAGGTCAAATAAAAAAAGGAGAATGATTTTATGAAACGATTCGATCCGCGTATTGTATTTGGCTTATTGCTTTTGGCTGGCGGAGGGCTGGCTCTGGCGCAGCAGATGGGTTACCTTAAACACGCCACAAATATTTTCTGGGGCGCAATATTTCTTGCCGCAGGATTTTCATTCCTCTTTTTGCTTTTCAACGGACATTGGTGGGCGTCCTTTCCCGGCTTTACGCTGCTTGGATTAGGCGCGTTGATTCTGCTGCCCGATGCGATGAGCGAACTCGGCGGCGCGGTCTTCCTCGGCGGAATCGCGATTTCGTTTTGGTGGGTATTCTTCTCCGCGCGCATCGAACGCTGGTGGGCGCTGATTCCTGCGGGCGTGTTGACCGCGCTCTCCGTGATGATTGTCGTCGCGCAGCGCTTTGAGCAACTTGGCGGCGCGGTCTTTCTCGGCGGAATGGGACTCGCCTTCTTCGCGGTTTATTCCACTGCGCCTAAAGAACGCTGGTGGGCGCTCATCCCCGGCGGGGTGTTATCCACGCTTGGGGGCGTAACCATCGCCGCCGAACGCGTTGGAGAATTTCAGACCGCCGGAATTTTCTTCCTCGGACTCGCGCTCACATTTTTGTTGGTCGCCGTTTTGGCGGGGATGAAGTGGGCGTACCTGCCCGCGTTCATCTTGGCGGTGATGGGCGCGCTTGGCTTGGCTTCCATGATGGACGTCGCCAATTATGTATATCCAATCGGGCTGATCGCTGCGGGCGGGTTTTTGCTTTATCGGTATTTTTCAAAGAGATGACCCAAATAAAAAAGACTCTGGTTTTGCGCCAGAGTCTTTTTTGTTTAAGTGACGTTACGCTCCCTTCCCTTTGGGCTGGGATGGGGGAGAAATTTGCTATGGATACACTCTCTTGATTGTGCGCGGGAAGGCAATCGCCTCGCGGACGTGTTCGATTCCGCAGATCCATGAAGTGACGCGCTCCACGCCCATGCCAAATCCGGAGTGGGGGACGGAGCCGTATTTGCGAAGTTCCAAATACCATTTGAACGCGTCTTCCGGCAAACCCTCTTTTTTGATTCTTGCCAGCAGCGCGTCGTGGTCGCTGATGCGCTCCGAGCCGCCGCAGATTTCGCCGTAGCCTTCGGGCGCGAGCAAATCCACGCTCTTGCATACTTCGGGTCTGCCGCTCCACGGCTCCATATAAAAGGCTTTGACCGCGCTTGGGTAGCCGTACACGAAAACGGGCTGGTCGAATTGCTGCGTGATGGCGGTCTCGTGCGGCGCGCCGAAGTCAATGCCCCAATCGAATTTGAGCAACTTCTTCTTTTCGGGGTCGGTTTCTTTTTCGTACATTTCCTGGAGCATCTTCGCCGCGTCGTCGTATGAGATGCGCGGGAAGGGCGCGGAAATTTTCTCAAGTTTGGAAATATCGCGTCCGAGCGATTTCAATTCGGGCAGGCGGTCGCGCAGCACGCGCTTGACGATATGCGTAATCATCTGCTCTTCGATTTCCATCAGCCCATCCAAATCGCAGAAAGCGATTTCGGGTTCGAGCATCCAAAATTCGGTCAGGTGGCGGCGCGTCTTGGATTTCTCGGCGCGGAAGGTGGGACCGAAGCAGTAGACTTTTCCAAACGAGAAGATATTCGCTTCGTTGTAGAGTTGTCCCGTTTGCGCGAGATAGGCTTTGCCTTCGTCGAAATATTCGGTTTCAAAAAGGGTGGTCGTGCCTTCGGCGGCGGCGGGCGTGAGGATGGGCGTATCCATTGCGGTGAAGCCGTTGTTATCGAGCCATTCGCGCGTGGCAGCCATCACGGCGGCGCGGACGCGCAGAATCGCCCACTGGCTTTGCATCCGAATCCACAGGTGACGGTTATCGAGCGCGAAATCGGGTCCGTGGTCTTTGAGCGCCATCGGATAATCCAAGCCCGCTTCTTGCACGATCTCGATTTGCCGTATGCCGAGTTCGTATCCGCCGGGGATGCCGGGCGCGCGCTTGTCTTCGCGGACAAGTCCCGTAATGATGACGGAACTTTCCTGCGTCAGGCGCGCCACTTTCTCGAAGACTTCGGGGGCAAGGTCGCCTTTGAACGCCACGCATTGCACGAAGCCCGACCCGTCGCGCACGAGCAGGAAAACCAGTTTGCCTTTGTCGGTGCGGTTATAGACCCAGCCTTTAATGGTCGCTTCTTTTTCGACGTAATTTGAAATTTGCGAAACGCTGATGTTTTCAGCCATGATGGATTCCTCGTTTGAATTAATTTTGTCTATTATAGTACAGGTGACAGCCGCTTTCAGTAAACCTTCACCGTGCTACCGCGTTCGGTCTTTTCCACCTCGATGCGATTGGGAAAAGCGTCCTTAAGTTCGTCCAAATGCGTGATGACGAGAATCTTGGCGAAATCATTTCTAACAAGATTGATCGCCTCGATGAGCCGCTGCCTGCCTTGCGCGTCCTGCGAGCCGAAGCCCTCGTCAATGACCAGCGTTTGCAGACGCGCGCCTTTTCTCTGCGCCAAAATTTCCGAGAGCGCGAGGCGGATCGCAAAGTTGATGCGGAACGCTTCGCCGCCCGAATACATTTCATACGCGCGCGCGCCGCCCCCGTCGCTGATTTGAATATCCAGCGTTTCCTTCAAATCCCCGCGCTTTTTATCTTTATATTCCGCCTGCGTCACAAAGCGGATGGACATTTGCCCGTCGCTCAATCGTTCGAGCAAATCATTGGCTTTGTTTTCGATTTGCGGCAGCGCTTGTTCGATGAGCAGCGCGGGAACGCCGTCTTTGCCAAAAGCGCGCTCCAGCGTTTTGTGGCGCATAATTTGTTGATTTAATTCCTCGCGCTGGTTGGCGTACTCTTTTTTGCGCGCGCGGAGCGTTGTCAGCGCGTCCACTTTTTGGCGCGCCGCGCCAACCTGCGCGCGCGCGTCATTTTCATCTTCGCGCAGCGCGGATAACGCATCCTCGACTTTATTCAAATCGGGCGCCGCCCCAGTCGCTTCCAAATTCTCCTGCGCCAACCGATAATCGGCTTCCCCATTTTTGACTTCCGATTCCCGATTCCCAATCTCCAATTTCAAGTTCGCAATCTCGCTCTCGATTTGTTTGATGATTTCGCGCGCTTTATCCAACTTTTGATATTCTTCTTCCGCGCCGCGCAACTCGATTTCCTCTTTGCGTTTCGCGTCGTGCGCCGCGGCGTCGTAGCCGAGTTTGGCGAGTTCCTTATTTAATTTCGCAAGTTGTTTGCGCGCATCCGCCGCGAAGGTTTCCTTCTCCAATTCTTTTGTGATTTCGGCTAAACGCTTCTTGCCCGTTTTATTCCATTCTTTTTCATCGGATTGAAACGACTCGACGCGCTCGGTCAATTGCGAAATTGCGCTGGAGTATTTAACGCGCTCGTTGTCCAAACTCGATAATTCCGCAATTCGTAATTCGTAACTTGCAATTTGTTTTTGGCTTTCTTCCATTGACTTCTTATTATCGCGGAATTGATCGCCTTTTACTTTTCCGTCTTTATTCAATTCATCCAGCGTGAATTGGCGATGACTTTCTGTTAATTCCTGTCCGCAAACGGGGCAGGCTGCGCCGTGCGTTTCTTCGAGCGCATCAATGCGTTTCTTGATTTCGTCCATTTCTTTTTTGAGCGCTTCGTTGGATACCCTCAACGCCGCGAATTTCTCGCGCAATTCATTCCGTTGAGTTTCCAACTCGCCGCGCTCTTGAATCTTTGCTTCCACATCCAACAAAGATTTTTGCGCCGCTTCAATTTGCAACTGCAAATCACTAACCACTAATAATTGCCCGCTGATCTCTGATAACTGATTACTCAGCGTAGCAAATTCTTGCTCCAACTTCGCCTTCTCCACCTCGATCTCGCGCAACAATGGCTGGCGGCGCTCGTCATGTTCGCGGAATTGACTCGCGGTCTTTTCCAGCGTTTCCAATTCCTTGCGCGTCGTTTGCCAGAGTTCGCGCGCAGATTCGATTTCCTTTGCGCGGCTCGCAAGGTCGGCGTAAGTCTCGCGCTCCGATTCTTTTTCAGACAAACGCGATTGGAGATTCGCAAGCGCCGCGCGCGATCTTTCCAACGACGCGGATAACGTCTCTACGAGTTTTTTTTGCTCGCCGATTAGCGTCGCGTTCTTGCGGATATTCTCCAGCGTGGTTTCCTGCGCGGCGCGCGCGGACGATAACTGCGCGAGGGATTTCTCCAACTCCGCGAGGCGGGTCTTGCGCGCGTCTTCTTCGCCGAGTTCAAGGTCAATCTCAGCCACGCGCCCGTCAATTTCCTGCACGTCGCTTTCAATGAGTTTGCGTTTTTCGGCGGCGCGCGCTTTGTACTCGTCCCAAATTTCCAAGCCGAGGATGGCGCTCAAAATCGTTTTGCGTTCGCTGGCTTTCTTTTGCGTAAATTGATCGGCTTTACCCTGCAAAAAGAAAGAAGCGTTGATAAAGGTTTCGTAATCCATCCGCAAAGTTTGCTCGATGCGCGCCTGCGTTGCGCTCGTGGATTTTTCCGTCAGCGGTCGCCATGAGGACTGAGGACGGACGACCAATGACCGCTCCTCGCCCGTCGTCCGTTGCCCATCGTCCAAAATTTGAAATTCCAGCGTCGTGCTTTTTCCGCGCGGCAAAGTCCGCTGAACGCGGAATAGATTGCCCTCGTATTCAAACGTCAGCGCGACTTCAGCCGCCTTCACGTTTTGATTTAAGTTAATCACGTCGGCGCTTTTTCCGCGCGCTTCGCCGAACAATGCCCACGTCATCGCGTCTAACAGCGAGGATTTTCCCGCGCCGTTATGACCCGAAATGCAAGCCAGATCGAACGATGAAAAATCCAACTCGATGGGATCGTAATAAGATAGAAAACCCGCAATGTGAAGATGAAGAGGAATCATTGGGTTCGATTATAATCGAACCAATATGTTTGAATCCGAACCGCCTCGCAACCGACTCCGCACGGCGCTCATTGCCATCATCGTCGCCACTATTCCATGTTATTGCGTTGGGTTTGTCGCGCTGTCCGCCGTGCCGACGCCCAAAGTCGCAACCGAAACGCCGACCATCACCGCCACAGGCGCGGTCTTTACGCCAACCCTTAGCGCAACTCCGTCGGTCATTACCAGCACAATTACGTCAACGCCTACAATCACCGATACCCCAACGCAAACAAATACTCCCACGTTCACGGTTACATGGACTCCCCTGCAGCCGAGTACGTTTACGCCAAGCGTTACGCCTTCCTTCACGGCGACGAATACGTTTACGGTTACGCCGTCCGTCACGTCCACGCCCACGCTTACCATTACGCCATCCGAAACGCCGACAGCGCCTACCGTAACGCCTTCCAGCACGCCCACGCCGCCAACGCCATCTCCCACCGCATTTGGCGGATAATCATACCCAAAGACCTGACAGGTTTCAAAAAACCTGTCAGGTCTCATTCAAACTATGAGCGACATTCTCCCCTTTCTAAAATCGTTAATTTCTGTTTCAGGTTTATCGGGATACGAAGCCCCCGTCGCGGACCTTATCTCTGCAAAGTGGATTCCGCTTGCCGATGAAGTCACGCGCAGCCGACTCGGCTCGGTGCATGGATTGAAACGCGGACTCGGCGGCGCGAAGATTTCGCGCCCTTCAATTTTAATCTCCGCCCACATGGACGCGATTGGGCTGATGGTCTCGCGCATCGCGGATGGATTTTTGCACATCACCCACATCGGTGGCATTGACCCGCGCGTGCTGCCCGGTACGCCGGTTATTGTCCACGCTTCAAAAACGGATGAAGAACTCTACGGCGTGATCGTCATGCCGCCCGCCAATCTTTTACCCGAAGGCAAAGGCAGCGGCGTAATCGGGTTGCAGTATCTATTGATAGAAACAGGACTCGCTCCGAAGGAAGTCGAGAAGCGCGTCGCCATTGGGGATAGAGTCTCTTTCGCCACAGAACCCGTCGAGATGGCGGGCGGATGTATCAGCGGTCACACGTTGGATAATCGCGCATCCGTCGCGGCGTTGACCATCTGCCTCGAGGAATTAAAAAATAAATCGCATGTGTGGGATGTTTGGGCGGTGGCTTCGGTTCAAGAAGAAGTGACCGCCGCAGGCGCGTTGACTTCCGCCTTTCAAATTCGCCCGACCATTGCGGTGGCTGTGGACGTAACTTTTGGCAAAGGCACGGGCGCAAGCGGCTATGAAACTTTTGCAATCGGCAAAGGCGTAACGTTAGGCATTAGCCCAAGCATTCATCCGTTTTTGTATAAACGATTTAAGGAAGTGGCGGAACGATTTGAAATTCCAGTCAAAGACGAAACCATGCCCGAATACTCGGCAACCGACGCGGATATGATTCAACTTGCGGCGGATGGAATTCCCACGATGGTGATTGGCATTCCCGAAAGATACATGCACACGCCCGTCGAGTTGGTTTCGATCAAGGACGTTCAACGAACAGGGCGCTTGCTGGCTGAATTCGCCGCCTCGCTCGAAGCGGATTTTATGAATAAGATTGCCTGGGATTAGTCCGTCATTGCGAGCGGAGCGAAGCAATCTCACTGCACTTGGGGATTGCTTCGGGCGAAGAACAAGAACGCCCTCGCAATGACATACAAAAGAGAATCATTATGCTATCCATCGGTCAACCGCAAATCAAACTGCTCGAAAAACTGTGCAACGCAATGTCCGTCTCAGGCGACGAAGGCGAAGTGCGGCGTATTGTGCTGGAAGAAGTAAAACCCTACGCCGACGAAGTCAAAGTGGACGCGCTGGGAAGCGTGCTGGTTAGAAAGAAATCTTCAACCAGGAATCCCTTGTGCGTGCTGCTCGACGCGCATATAGACGAAGTGGGCTTTATGATCGTCAACGACGACGAAGACGGTTTCTTTCAATTTCAAGTCGTCGGCGGCATTGACCCGCGTCATCTCGTTGGCAAACAAGTCATCGTCGGCAAGGAACATAACGTGGGCATCATCGGCGCGAAGCCGGTTCATCTCGCGTCGTCGTCCGAACTTGAACACGCCGTTGATGTGGACGCGATGCGCATTGATCTCGGTCCCGAAGGCAAAGCAAAAGTCGGCGACCGCGCAACCTTTGCGACGAAGTTCAAGCGCGTGGGACCGTCCATCATGTCTAAAGCGATTGACGACCGCATTGGCGTTGCGACGCTGATCGAACTGCTCAAACACGCGCCGAAACATATCGAGTTATGTTTATCGTTCAGCGTGCAGGAAGAGATCGGTTTGCGCGGCGCGAAAGTGGCGGGATATTATTTTGAACCCGATCTCGCCATCGCAGTCGATTCAACGCCCGCGCGCGATCTTCCGCATTTTGACGGCGATGAAAACTACGCCTACAACACGCGGCTCGGATTTGGTCCCGCAATTTATATGGCAAACAGCGCCACCATTGACGACCCGCGCCTTGTGCGTTTTCTTGCGGAAACCGCCGAGAAAAATAAAATTCAATATCAATTCCGCCAGCCCGGCGGAGGCGGCACAAACGCGGGCGCGATCCAACGCTCGCGGACGGGCGTGCCTGTCGTTTCTGTCTCTGTGCCGCACCGTTACACTCATTCTCCCATCAGCGTTTCGCGCGTGGAAGATTGGAAGAACACGTTGAATTTATTGTATGCGGCGTTGAATGGCATGACGCATGATTTGGTGAAAAGATAAAAAAACTTTCCGTCATTGCGAGGGAGCGATAGCGACCAAAGCAATGACGAAGGATTATTTAATGAATGGATTAATCGCTTTACTTGGTTCTGGGGAATACCTGCCTGTAATGAACGAAGTGGATTCGTACCTGCTCGCAAATTGCAACGCGGATAAAAATCGCCAACCGCGCGTGGTTTGTCTGCCCACCGCGGCAGGACGCGAAGGCGACGCGAGCGTCAATCGTTGGTCAAAGATGGGCGAGGAACATTTCGTCAACCTCGGCGCGGATGTTCAAGCCCTGCCCGTCATTGACGCCGCATCCGCGAATGACCTCAACCACGCGGCGGTTGTCGAAGAAGCGGATTTGATCTACTTCTCAGGCGGCGACCCGCGCTATTTATATCAAACGATGAAAAACAGTCTCGTATGGCGGGCGGCGCAAAAAGCGTGGGAGCGCGGCGCGGCGTATGCGGGCTGCTCGGCGGGAGCGATGATTCTCGGCAAAGAGATTCCCGATTTCCGCGCGTTGGGAATGCGCTCCATCCCCGCGTTTGGACTTGTCCCGTTTGCTTTCGTCATGCCGCATTTCGACGCGATTCCGCTGTTTGGCAAGCCGCTCGTCTCGACTTTGAGCAAACGCTTGAAAGACGGCGAGACGATGATTGGCGTTGACGAGAACACCGCCGTCGTTGGAAAATTAAACGAAGAATGGATTGTCATGGGACAAGCCAAAGCGCATGTGTTTACAAGGAATGACAGTAGGAATTATTCTGCTGGAGAAAAAATCATAATCAATTAAGAGGCGACATGAAACAATTACTGAAGACGCTTACAGAAACTTTCGGACCTTCGGGTTATGAAGACGCGGTGCGCGATTTAATTTTGAAAGAAGTCAAACCGCTCGCGGATGAAATCCGCGTGGACGCGCTGGGGAATTTAATCGCGCGCAAGAAACCATTGAAGGGAGCAAAATCTCCAAAGCGAATCATGCTCGCGGCGCACATGGACGAGATCGGCGTGATTGCGAGTCATATTGATAAAAAAGGATTTGTGCGTTTTTCCAACATCGGCGGGACGTTCGGCAGGTACACGCTCGGCGCGCGCGTCCGCTTTTTGAACGGCGTCAAAGGCGTGGTGGGGTACGACCGCCTGGAGCAGATCAACGACCTGCTGCCCATCAACAAGATGTATATCGACGTGGGCGCGACCAGCAAAGCGGATTGTCCCGTCAAGGTTGGCGACGTGGCTGTGTTCGAGCAGGCGTTTACTGAAATGGGAGAGCGCATCGCCGCCAAGTCGCTGGATGATCGCGCGGGCGTGGCGGTTCTCATCGAAACCTTGCGCGGCATTAAATCCACGCAGAACGATTTGTATTTTGTTTTCACAACGCAAGAGGAAGTTGGATCGCATGGCGCGGGAACAGCCGCGTACGGCATTGATCCTGATCTTGGCATTGCGGTGGACGTGACGCCCACAGGCGATACGCCCGCGTCGTTGAAGATGGTGATGGAACTCGGCAAGGGACCGTGCATTAAAATCCGCGATGCGTTCATGCTTGCCGATCCGCGCATGGTGACGTGGATGATTCAAACTGCGGAGAAGGCGAAGATTCCCTATCAACGCGAAGTGTTGTTGGTTGGCAGCTCGGACGCGCGAGAGATTCAAGTTGCGCGCGCGGGCGTGATTGCGGGCGCGGTGTCTATTCCCGTGCGTTATGTCCACTCCGCTTCAGAGATGGTGGATTATCGAGATTTGAAAAATTCGGTCAAGTTGTTGATAGCGCTGTTGGGTAAAGACGCGTCGTTGTAAACAAAATGCCCTCAATAAAAATGGGTTTGGCGTTTTTTGCCAAACCCATTTTTAATTTATTCAATCCACGCCCATAACCCCCAAAATAAAATCATCACGACCCCAATCCCGAACCTTGCTAAAAACGACCAGCCCCAGCCCGTCATCCATGCTTTGGTGTTATTGAACGCGGTCTGTTTGTCTTTTATCCTTCTCCACTCGGCGAGGAACAAACCAACGGGCGAAGCGATCATCCCGATTAACGGCGTGAAAAATAAACTGACGATGATCCCCGCCGCGAAGGATAGAATAATCGAACCCCACGGAATGTCTTTATCGCGCATGTGTTTGGCGATGATGATGTTATCCACAATGTTGCCGCCGATCATCAAGAGCGTGATGAAGAAGAACAGCAGCCAGCCGACCCATGTCATGTTTCCGCCTATCGCTTGCAGGATTGCGTAGACCAGCGCGCCGAGCCACATTACGGTTAGACCGGGAAAGACGGGAACAATCAATCCGAACAAGCCTGATAACAGGACAAGAAAGGTCAGAGCCTTCAAAAGCGTTTGCGCGAAAATTTCCAATGCAAATCCTTGCGTAGCACAGGCTTAAGCCTGTGCTACAGTCTGCGCTACATAGATATATGCCCACTCATCCCAAGACTTTGCCAGCCCCGCCTTGACGGGGTTTTCGACAATGTAATTTAAGATGCGTGTTAATTCGCCATTATTGCGGACAAAGTGATCATAACTTTCGTCCTGCCAGAATTTGCCGCTATGACCGAGTTTCAGATTAGCATACCGCGCGCTGCGTCCTTTGATTAAGCGTAGCGCCTGGCTGAGAGGCGAGAGACGCTTTTTACCATCGTTTTTATCGAAGCGGGAAAAATCCGCTAATAGATGAACATGATTTGGCATAATGCAATACGCCAACATATCGTAACGAATTCCATCCAAGCGTCGGATTTCTTGCATGATAATTTCCGCGATTTCCGCATCGCGCAGGTGAGTTGGTCCGTGCGCCATCTTATCAAGCCATTCGTCGTAGCGCCCGAAAAATTTCTTTTGAATTTTGTAACGTTCCATTAACAAAGCGTTTTCGCTCAAATTCGTCTTCAAGCGCCGTTCTTCTTGTTCAAACTCTGCCCGCAGTTGCTCGATAACCTCCACAGGGATAGAACCCGCCAACCGAAACGTGACAAAAAAAATCGCGCCAGTAGGGTGAATATGCGGAAGGTTACGGCGATGGATGATGGTCATTTTTACTCCGTAGCACAGGCTTAAGCCTGCGCTACCGAATCATGTCAATCCCGCCCATCCACGGGCGTAGAACTTCGGGGACAATAATCGAACCGTCGGCTTGCTGATAATTTTCCATGACGGCGATCAGCGTGCGCGGCAAACCCAGCCCCGAACCGTTGAGCGTATGCAGAAGTTTTGCCTTGCCGCCGTCTTCGGGGCGATACTTGATATTTGCGCGGCGCGCCTGAAAATCGGTCACGTTTGAAATAGACGAAACTTCGAGCCATTCGTCGCAGCCGGGCGCCCACAGTTCAAGGTCGTAAGTCAGCGCCGCGCCGAAGCCAATATCGCCTGTGCATAGTAATTTTACGCGATACGGAATCCCCAGCAGCGCGCAGGTTTCTTCCGCGTCTTGCAGCATTTTCTGGTGCATGGCTTCCGACTCTTCAGGCTTGCAATACGTGTACATTTCGACTTTATCGAATTGATGCCCGCGTTTGATTCCGCGCACGTCGCGCCCCGCGCTCATCTTCTCGCGGCGGAAGCATGGCGTGTACGCCGTGTAAGATCGCGGCAATTCCACCTCGTCGAGAATTTCATCCATGTGCAAACCCGTCAGCGGAATTTCGGCGGTCGGCACAAAATAATAATCTTCCTCGTGATCTTTATATAAATTATCGGCAAACTTGGGCAATTGACCCGCGCCATATACAACGGCGGTTTTCACCATGAACGGCAGGTATTCTTCCTGATAGCCTTGTCGAATATGCAGGTCGAGCATCCACGCGATTAGCGCGCGCTGCAATCTCGCGCCCGCGCCCTGCAAAACATAAAAGCGCGAACCCGTTAATTTCGTTCCGCGTTCAAAATCAATAATGCCCAGCGCGGGACCTAAATCCCAATGAGCCTTCGGCGCGAAATCAAATAGTCGCGGCTGCCCTACGGTTTTGATGACGATGTTTTCGCTATCGTCTTTTCCATACGGAGTGCGCTCGTCGGGGATGTTCGGCAGCGCGGAGACCAACGCGCTCAATTCGGATTCCACGCCCGCGACTTGTTTATCGAACTCCGCAATTTGATCGCCCACCACGCGCATCGCCTCGATTTTGGATTGACGCTCCGCCGCGTCTTTCATCTTGCTGATTTCTTTCGAGACCGCGTTGCGCTCCGCTTTGAGCGTTTCCACTTGTTGAAGCAACGCGCGGCGCCGCTCGTCCAACGCTAAAATCGAATCAACGGGCGCGGGGTCGCTCTGCCTGTCTTGCAGCGCCTTGCGGACAATATCGGGTGTTTCGCGAATTAAATTCATATCTAACATGGCAACGCCTCCGTGTGCATTAATAAAATACGCCCCTCATCCGTTTGCAGGACGAAGGGGCGTTCGTGGTGCCACCTGCTTTCATTGCGACTTCCTCTCCCTCTGAGAGGGGGATGGGATGAGGGCGCAATCTCGGATGTACTGTAACGGGTACTGCCCGATTCTCTTACAGTAATACAGGCTGAAGCCTGTTTTACTCCTGCGAGAATAACGCGGGCGAAGGGGATTTCATTCTCTGGCTGGTCGTCTCGCACTGACCGACGACTCTCTGAACGGTTGCCGAATTACTTGTCTTCGCGCTGGTTTTGTTAGGGGCATTATACCAAATCTCCGAGTTCTTACGACTTCGGAGATTTATCGCTGCCCATAAAAACTTCGGCGGTGGCGTGACCTTCCT
>JAQTWR010000348.1 GCA_028689195.1 Anaerolineales bacterium
CGGCGATTCCGCGCAGGGTTTTCTTCCAATTGGCGGCGGTATGCGGCTCGTACGAATCCACCATCAATAAAAGCCAAACCAACGGAAGTAGGTAAAACCAAAATGGAATTTGGAAGTTGATAATATCTTCGGCGAGGCGTTCGGCGCGGAGCTGCGAAAAGCCCCTGCCGACCAAACGCGCGACCTCGCGGGTTAGGGAAAGTTCGTACCAGATATATAACGCCAAAGCCATCGCGCCCGCCGCAGCGATGAGATCGCCGAAAAGCAGACTAGCGCGCTGCTCGCTGGGTCTTAAACGTATCGAGGGTTTTGAAATATCAGCCATGTTGTTCAGCCGAAAATCGACTCGTCATACTGCTCCACAAAAAACCTGCGCCCCATGAAATGTGCATCGTCGCGACGGCAAGCGGCAAGCCGACGAACAAAAACGGTTTTCGTTTTTCAACCGCCAACTTCAAGCCAGCCGCCCCGAGCGCCGAAAAATATACAATCAATTGGGCGGCAAGCAGCCAGCGAGCCAAGCCCATAAGCAAGGATAACACAAGAAGCGCGAACAAACTTAAAACAAATAACGGAGGCAAAGCCTGCCGCCAACGCAGCGTATGCGGATAGCGTTTGAGCATTTTGAATTTCCAAAAGCCGTAACGCCAATATTGATTCGCCAGTTTGCCCAATGTTCCGCGCGAAAAATACGCCGAGCGGATGGACGGGTCGAGCCAGACCTTGCCGCCCGATTCACGCACGCGCGTATTGAATTCATAGTCTTCGTTTGCCAATAGCGTTTCGTCGAACATGCCGATTTTATCGAGCAGCGCGCGGCGAAACGATCCAAACGGAACGGTATCCACCGCGCCCTCTTTCGCGTTGAGCCGATACATCGCGTCGCCAACGCCCAGCGGATGCGCCGCCGCAAACGCGATGGCTTCCGCGATCCGCGTATTTGCGCCCGCGCGAATCTCCCACACGCCGCCGATATTCGCGCCCCTACCCGCTTCGTGCGCGGAAACGCATCGCGCCACATATTCGGGAATCGGCGCAGAATGCGCGTCTAAACGGATGAT
Source organism: Anaerolineales bacterium (assembly GCA_028689195.1). Lineage (GTDB taxonomy): Bacteria > Chloroflexota > Anaerolineae > Anaerolineales > Villigracilaceae > Villigracilis. The sequence continues at coordinate 1,062 of JAQTWR010000348.1, forward strand.
GATTTCGCCGCGCGAATTCCTAATCGCCTGATTCAGCGCGGCGGGAATCGTCTTGACCGTATTATCCACCACGCGGATGGATAAATCGGAATGTTCGCGTTGAAACTCGGCGATCACTTCGCGCGTTTTGTCGGTAGATAATCCGTCCGAAATAATCAACTCCATCTGCGCGCGCGGATAGGTCTGCGCGAGAATGGCTTCGAGCAGGTGACGAATGGTGGTTTCTTCGTTATAACAGGGAACAATGATGGAAATAAAAGGTTGCATAGATTTTACAAAGCGACAGCCACCCTAAAGGTGACTGTCACTTTTATTATAAGGGAAAAATACATCAAAGGTCGTCCCCTCTCCCAACCTGCTGCGGACGGCTATTCTACCACCATGCGCCTGCACAATCTCGTGGACGATTGCCAGCCCAAGCCCCGCGCCGTGCTTCGCTCCGCCTTTGCGGGCGGGGTCGGCTTGATAAAAACGGTCGAAGATGCGCGCCTGCGCTTCGGGCGAAATTCCCACGCCCGTATCGGCGACGGAAACCAGTATTTCCCGATTATCGGCGGAAGCGCGAAGCGTAATCGAACCGCCGACGGGCGTGAACTTGAGCGCGTTATCTACAAGGTTGGCGAAGACCTGCGCGAGACGGTCGCCATCGGCGCTGAGCTTCGGCAAATTTGAATCCGCAGCCGCCATAATTTTCACGCCTGCTTTTTGCGACTGCGGCGCGAACTTCTCGGCAATCGTATTCAGCAGCGCGGCGATATTCACCGAAGACATCGTAATATCCGCCGTGCCTGCGTCGAGTTTGGCGAGGTCGAGCAGATCCAACACCATGCGATTCATCCGCGCGGATTCGTCGTAGATGATTTGCGCGGCTTGACGGCGCGATTCTTCGGTATCGGCGGCGCCGTCCAGAAGCGCCTGCGCGAATCCTTGAACCGATGTGAGCGGCGTCTTCAATTCGTGAGAAACGTTCGCGACGAAATCCCGCTGCGATTTTTGACTCGCCTGCGCGCGCGCGACCATCGCGTTAAACGCGCGCGTCAATTCCCGAACTTCATGCGGACCCCGCGCCTCGACAGGTTTCGACCGCGACGAGTCTTCGCTTGCGGCAATCACCACTTTTTGCAGCGGGTCTGCAATCCAACGCGCCACGAAGAAAGCGACCACGAGCGAAAGCGCCAGCGCGATCAATCCGCTTTGAAGGATGATGGGCAAAAAATCGTCGGCGAAAATATTGACGATGGAGAGTCGCGGGCGCGGCGATGCGACCACGAGAATCGTCTTATCGGAAAGTTTTTGAAACGAATACAACCACGCCGCGCCATTTTCATCCCGCGCAAGCGGAACGCGCGAAAGCAATCTCTTTTGCGGAAGCGGCAGCGCGGGTTGCTTATCAGGCTGAGTATCGAAAATAACCTGCCCGTCTTTTGTATATTGCAAAATACGAACGTCGAAGGTGCGCGCCGCATTTTCGGCAACCGCCGCCAGCGGACGCGAATCATCGCGCGTGGTCACAATCGTTTCGACGGATTTCAAACGCTGAATGGTTTGACGATACAACAGGGGGTTTCGCAGAAGGTACGCAAACAAAACCATCGCCACAACGCCCAGCGCCGTGACGACGATAAGCGCGTAACTTAACCAAAGACGGGAACGAAGGGAAGTGAACAAGAGATTAGTGGTTAGGCGACCAGTTTGTAGCCCACGCCCGTCACCGTTTCAATTCTCACGCTTGAGCCTTCGATTTTTTTGCGAAGGTGCGCGATGTGAACGTCCACCGTGCGGGTCTGTCCGTAAAAGTCGAATCCCCAGGCAAGTTGGAGCAATTGCTCGCGGGTGAATACGCGGTTGGGATGCTCCGCCAGAGTCAGCAGCAGGTCGAATTCCTGAGTCCGCAATTCGATGACGCGGGACGCGAGACGCGCTTCGCGCGAGGCGGGATCAATCGTCAAATCGCCGCGATGAATCGGTTGGAAATTCGCCTCCTTCGTTTTTTCGCTGCGGCGCAGAATGGCTTTGGCGCGCGCGGTCAACTCGCGCGGATTGAACGGCTTGGTCAGGTAATCATCCGCGCCGAGTTCGAGACCGAGAATTTTATCTATATCCTCGTCGCGCGCGGTGAGCATGATGATGGGCGTTTCGTCTCCGCTTGCGCGCAGTTTGCGGCAGACCTCGAAGCCGTCCAATTTGGGGAGCATCACGTCGAGAACAATCAGCGCGGGGCGATGTTTTTCCACAGCCTCCAACGCGGATTCGCCGTCGCCCGCTTCCTGTACGCGAAAACCGTCGCGCTCGAAATACATGCGCGCAAGTTGAATAATGGAAGGTTCGTCGTCAACGAGGAGGATGAGTTCGGAGGTCATAAATTGATTAGACCCGACAGGTCTTGAAAACCT
>JAQTWR010000349.1 GCA_028689195.1 Anaerolineales bacterium
TGGAATCTGCATCCCTTTCTTGTGTGAATTTCGTGAACGTTTCGCGGCGTTTTTTGCGATTCTCCGCAGGGGCATATTATGCAGCCATGATAAAATCGCTCCCATGAATCGCTTTCTGGCATTTCTTTCTTTTTTAATCGTTCTTATCCCCGCCTGCGCTACAACGCCCGTAAATTCCGCGCCGCAGGATCAATCCGCGCCTTCGGGCAGCGTTTTATTTCAGGATGATTTCTCCAGTCAGGCTTCCGGCTTCAATCGCTTCAAAGCCGACGAGGGCATCATGGATTACGACACGGGCGGATACCGCATTTTTGTCAGCGCCCTGAATACAAATTTCTGGGCGACGCCGCGCAAGAATTTTGCCGACGTTCGCATGGAAGCGGACGCGGGCAAACTCGGCGGACCCGACGCGAATCGCATCGGCTTGATTTGCCGCTACGCAAACAACAATTATTATTTTTTCCTCATCACCAGCGACGGTTTCTACGGCATGGGCGTTTTCTTTAATGGGCAGGCGATTCTGCTCGGTCAAAAAGAATTACAGTCAAACGAAAACATCAAAAAGGGATTGGCGGTCAATCACCTGCGCGCCGATTGCGCGGGCGCTACGCTCGCGTTTTACGTCAACGGGGCTCAAGTCGCAACCGCGCAAAACGACGTCCTCAAATCGGGCGACGTGGGCTTGCTGGCGGGGACTTTCGAGCAACCCGGCGCCGATATTATCTTCGATAACTTTGTGGTCTTGAAGCCGTAACGCGACATTTATGTCGCGCAGTACCCCATGAAAATTTTTCTCGACTCAATCGGCTGCCGACTCAACCAAGCGGAAATAGAATCTATGGCGCGGCAATTTCGCGCGGCGGGGCATGAAATCGTCGCGTCGCCCGAAGGCGCGGAATTGGCGGTAATGAACACCTGCGCCGTCACCAATGACGCCGCGTCCGATTCGCGTCGCATCATCCGCAACATCGCGCGCGCCGGCGTAAAAGAAATCATCGCCACCGGCTGCTGGGCAACCCTTCAAACAAAAGATGCGGCAAATCTTCCCAATGTTTCGCAAGTGATTCCCAACGCAAAAAAAGACAGCCTCGTCGCAGAATCACTTAAACCTTCATCCCTCATCCCTCATCCTTCATCCTTTGATCTTGAACCCCTCGCGCGCAACCCGCTCCCCGGGCTTCATCACCGCACGCGCGCCTTTATCAAAGCGCAGGACGGCTGCGACAACCATTGCGCGTTTTGCGTCACCACCGTCGCGCGCGGAGAAAGCCGCTCGCGTCCGCTTGCCGAAGTTATATCCGATATTCAATTCGCGTTGGACGGCGGCGCAAAAGAAGTTGTTCTAACGGGCGTGCATCTCGGCTCGTGGGGACAGGATTTCAATTCGCATCTGCGCGATCTGGTCAAAGCGATTTTGCGCGAAACCGACACCCCGCGACTGAGACTCTCGTCGCTCGAGCCTTGGGATTTGGACGCGAGTTTTTTCTCGTTGTGGAAGGATGCGCGGCTTGCGCCTCACCTTCATTTGCCGCTGCAAAGCGGAAGTTCGTCAACCCTCAAGCGGATGGCGCGCAAGGTCACGCCCGATTCCTTCCGCGAGCTCGTCCGCGCCGCGCGCGATGTAATGCCCGCCGCCGCGATCACCACCGATATTATCGCGGGCTTCCCCGCCGAGACCGAAGCGGAGTTTGAAGAATCGCTTGCCTTCGTTAACGAGATGAACTTCGCAGGCGGACACGTCTTCACCTATTCGCCGCGCGCGGGAACGGGCGCCGCGAAAATGAAGGGACAGGTCAAACCCGAAGTAAGAAAATCGCGCAATCATATTCTGCGCGGAGCGCTGGACGAATCCGCGAAGCTGTATCGCGAAAAATTCATCGGGCAGACCCTATCCGTGTTATGGGAATCCACCAGCGAGATGGGCGAATGGGGCTGGCAAATGGAAGGCTGGACGGAAAACTATCTGCGCGTCAAAGCCGTCGCGTCCGCACCGCGCTGGAATCAGATTGATAAAGTTAAGTTAATCGCAATGGACGGCGAAAGTTTGAAGGGCGAAATTTCGTAGTAACATAGCCTGACGAGGATGCGTATGCGTAAAATTATTTTTATATTCCTTTTTAGTTTGCTTTTGCAATCCTGTTCCGCGCTGCCGTTTGGAAAGACCACGCCGACTTCAACCAGCAAACCGACGCTGACTTCTACCGCAACGGTCACGCCCACCAGCACGCGCACGCCAACAATCACGCCCTCGCCAACCATCGTAAAAATCCCGACGATTGATTACAACGCCACCGTCACCCCGCCTGCGTATATTTACAATTCGCCTACGCCCTTTCCGGGCATCCCCACCTCGACGCCCGTCGCCACCGTTACGCCTTTAACGCCCGACGTCGGTTTTGAATGGCTGAGAGTTTCTTCGCCAATTTTCTATTGGGGCATTTGCAAGCCGCAGGAAGTAAAGGTCTCTGTGCAGGTCAGCGAGCCGAAAGACGTTTACAGCGTCACCTTGTTTGTGCGCCTGCGCCGTTTGACCTCGAAAAACTTTACGGAATGGAATAAAGGCATGGGCATGGAACATCTCGGCGATGGGATTTGGTCATACAACCTCAACGCCAATTCCATCGACGGACACCAGTATTTCCGCAGGGGTTGGGTGTGGTATCAAGTTGTCGCCATCGGCGCGAACGATGTGGAAATTGCGCGCACCCGCATCTACATGGATACGCTCAAACTCCAGCCGTGTATGTGCATGACCCCGCCATGCGGACCTTAACTTCCGTGATTGCGAGGAAGGCGATCTTCCCGACGAAGCAATCCCTTTCTAATAGGAAAATTCGATGATAAAGAAAATCAATCTTCTGCTTGCCTGTTCGCTCGTTTTGACCGCCTGCTCGTTTTCGGCGGAGCAAATATTTCCGCTTGCGCCTACGCGGATTGTGACGAGTACCCCCACGCGCGTTCTTTCCCCTACGCCCACAGATACCATCACCCCCACGCATCCTACGCCCACGTTTACGCTTACGCCCACGCTCGTCGGCTACAAGAGTCCTACGCCGACTTCCGAAGATACGGCAACGCCCACAGCCACAATCACCAGCGCGTTCGACAGCGTAACGCCATCCACGCCGACGCCTATTGTGAAGATGGAGGGTTTCGTATCTATCAAAATTTCATCCAACGTTTTTTATCGCGGAAATGACTGTGAACCGACATCGGTCAAGTTTGTTGTTTTGACCGCAAATTCAGCCAAAGCAGATTTTGTTGTGCTTTCCACGCGCTTTATTAGTCGTGCTACTGGCGTAAAAAGCAATTGGTCAGGGATTACCATGCTGGGCGATGGACTAGGTACATATACGTATGAGTTGCTTCCAGAGAAGATGGAGGCGATTAATGCGTATATAGACCCCTGGGTTCAATTTCAATTTGTGGCAACAGATAAAAAAGGAAATCGAG
>JAQTWR010000350.1 GCA_028689195.1 Anaerolineales bacterium
GACATAGCGCGCTCCTTGTCTAAACCACCCGAATCATTTTTTGCCGAATTGATACGGGATGAATAAGAGAAAACCGACTGCGATGATGACTTGTCCAATCAGTACGCCCATAGATTGCCAGGGACCGAAATAAGGGACTTGCGGAAAAGGCTGCGAGCCCATGCCGAAGACGTCTGCCATGCCCGCGAAAACCGAGATGACATATCCTGTGGCAACGATGCGCGAACCAATATCCGAGATGATTGTGCGTTCGCGTTCCCACCATAAAGCGGCGATGCCCAGATACCCGCCGAAGCATATCAAGGCAAGCCCCGCAAGGAATACCGCAATTTGAACAAAGCCGACGACGGGGCTGCGATCCCAGCCGAATAGATCTGGTTTTGCGCCGATGGCAAAAACGAGCAAGCCTAAAAGCGAAACGGCGAGGCTTGACCGCAGTCGCGGCGTAATGGCGTCGTCTTGGGCTGTGATTTCTAATGAAGGGTCGGATGGGTTTGTATTCATTTTATTAGGGCAAATCTCTTTTCAATCGCGCGATCCAGTTGCCGCCGAAGATGTTGGCAATATCCATTTCAGAATATCCGCGCGCTTGCAGCAACGGGGATAATTTTTGCAGGTCGGCGACGGTATCAATCTCTGGCGGAACGGATTCTACCCCAAAGCCGCCGTCAAAATCAGAGCCGATGCCCGCGTGTAACGAATTCCCCGCGATTTGGCAAATATGGTCAATATGATTCGCAACGCGGTCGAGCGGAACTTCGTCTCGTTTATTTTTCCCTGCCCGCCAGCCGACCTTTAGGTAAGTATTGAACGGCACAACGCCAATCACGCCGTTGCGTTCGATCACGCCTTCGATGACGCGGTCTGATAAATGGCGGTTTGAATTTACGTTGGGCATTAACGAAAGGCAGTTGGCGTGCGTAGCGACGATAGAACCGCGATAAATATCCAACGCTTCGACGGCGGCTTGTTCGTCCATATGACTGAGGTCGAGCGTGAAGTTGTAATCGGGCATCGCGGCGAGTAATTTGCGTCCGTCGTCTGTCAGCGGACCGGGTTCGCGCCATCCGCCGCAGTAGCGCGTGCCGACCCACGCGGGTCCGATCAAGCGCAAGCCGAGTTCATGCCACTCTTCGAGTTCGTCCAAGTTGCGAATGCCTTCCGCGCCTTCCATCAGGACGACCATGCCGACGGGATGTTTATCGAGGCTGGGGGAATTCCAATGGTCAAGAATCGCGTCAAGGTCGGCGCGAGACGCGACGAGTCGGAATATATCGGGGTTGGAATCCGTCATGCGGCGGTAGGTCGTCAATTGTTCGCGGTAAAGTTGATGCGCTTCGTCGTATGTTTTATAAGATTGATTTTTGTTTTCTTCGGTGTTCCAGCGCAGCGGGGTTGCGTAGAGCGTAGAGAAAACGACCGCGACTTGTCCGCGTTGATAATCAGCCCAACCGAGAAGCGCGTTTTCGTTTTCTGCGACCGTGCTGCTGCCTTGCTCAAGTTGGCGCGTTTCGGCTGCGGGACGCGAGTAGTCGCGTCCGTATTTGAGCATGTTGTAGGCAATATCTGCGTGAGCGTCAACTATGATTGGCATATTATCGAAAAGCGCGCCTTGCGGCGCGCTCTAATTTATTCTTGGTTTTCTTGGGGTTTGTCTTCGACAACTTCTTGAGTTTGCTCTTCTTCAGGTTCTTCCTTGAATTCCTGCGTGAGCATTTTGAAGTCTTTGTCGGCGAATGCGGCGGAGTCCACTTTGCGTAGGCTGAGACCGATGCGGTGCTGGTCGGTATCTATGCGGATGACGCGCAGGGTTTTGACTTCGCCTTCTTTGAGAACTTCTTTGGGATGTTCTACGCGGTTTTCGCTCAACTCGGAAATGTGGATGAGTCCTTCGATGTCGCTTTCGAGCCGCGCAAAGGCGCCGAACTTGGTCAGGCGGGTGATTGTGCCTTCGACAAGTTGACCGATGCTGAATTTTTCGATGCGGCTCTTCCACGGGTCGTCTTGTAAAGCGCGGATGGATAAGCCGATGCGTTTCTTGTCGCGGTCAACGTTGATGACCTTGACTTGAACTTCCTGCCCGACTTCGAGAATTTCTTTGGGGTGGGTGATGTGATCCCACGAAAGTTCGGAGAGATGCACCAAGCCGTCTGCGCCGTTGAGGTTGACGAATGCGCCAAAATCGGCGAGGCTGGTAACGCGCCCCGTGTAGGTTTTGCCTTCTTCGAGTTCGCTGATAACGCGGTCTTTTACAGAGGCGCGCGTTTCATTGTTGGTGTTGCGTTCGGAAAGAATCAGGCGGCGGCGTTCGCGGTCTACTTCGATGATGCGTACCGAGATTGGCTGTCCAACCATCTTCTGCCAGCGTTGTTCGGGCGTGTCGCCGGAAGATTGCGCGCGGCGCGAGGCGCTGACTTGCGAGGAGGGAACAAAACCGCGCAGGTTGCCAACGGCTGCAATCAGACCGCCTTTGTTGAAGCCGATGATTTTTGTGTCAATCACGGTTTCGTCGGCGATCATCTTTTCGACGTTTTCCCACGACATTTCTTCCTGCGCGCGTTTGAACGACAGGACGACATTTCCGTTTTGATCTTCAGGATTGAGGACAAAGACATTTACTTCCTGCCCCACCTGTAGCTCGGCGCGTTCTTCTGCGGTAAGTTGCTCAAGTTCGCGTCCTGCAACTACGCCTTCGGACTTTGCTCCAACGCTAATCAAAATCTGATTTGCGCCGATGCTTGCGATCATACCTTTGCGGATCTCGCCGACTTGAGGCAGCTCTACGCTAAAAGATTCATTTTCAAGCAATGCTTCCATTGTTTGATGGTTGGGCTGATCTCCTTGGGTATTGTCGACTCCTTGCCCGTTCGGGGCTTTATTCTCATCCATCATTACTCACGGCTCCAATAACTGAAATATAAGTTCGATTATACAAGTGAATTCATAACTTGGCAACCCTGCAATCCTTTTTTCAATTCAGATAGGCGCGGAACGAATTTGTTCGTTGATTTTTTTATCTTGCGCGCCGCTTGACGCGGTATAAATTCCGCGCCGCAAAGATAAAACTCGCGTTATAATCGCGGCTTGGAGTAAACATGCCAGCTATCTTCCCATTTACAGCTATCGTTGGACAAGAGCGCATGAAGCGCGCGCTCATTCTCAATGCCGTTGATACCCGTATCGGCGGCGTATTGATTCGCGGCGAACGCGGCACGGCAAAATCAACCGCCGCTCGCTCGCTTGCCGCTTTGTTGCCGCACGTCAAAATTGTGCAGGATTGCCGCTTCGGCTGCGACCCCGATAAATCTGCGACGTGGTGTACCGAATGTAAGGAACGCGCTCACGGAAATACAAGCCTCCCCACCGCAGAACGCGCTACGCCCTTTATCAACCTGCCCGTCTCCGCCACTGAAGACCGCGTAGTGGGAACGCTCGACATC
>JAQTWR010000028.1 GCA_028689195.1 Anaerolineales bacterium
CTTCTGAACCAGAAGAATCGAAAAGAATAAATTTCCTATCGCCATAAAAATAGAACAATTCGTTTGGAATCCAATTTTATTGATTCCATTTAATAATACGGAAATCGGACTCGCCAGACTTAACAACACCGTCCATAAACAAAGCCCCATCAGCAAAACGAAAGCGGGATGAATTTCGGGACCCACCCAAATTTCAATCACCTTGCCGCCAAAAAACACTAGGAATAAAGATGGGGGCAGGCTGGCGCTAAAAGATAAGAGTAGCGAACGTTTGAAGGTTTTACGAATCCAATTTATGTCTTTGCGCGCAAACGCCTCGCCATACGCGGGCCAGAGCGGCGTCAACACAAAACTCAGCAGGGACGGTATTAACGTGAACAGTTTCATTGGGACGGCATATTGAGGAACCTGACTTGCCCCCAGAAAGCGCGCAATTACAAGGTTGTCAGATTGATAAGCCACAGCGACTACCAATTGAAGGATAAAAAATAACGATCCGCTTTTTAGAATCTGTTTGGAAGCGGACTGATTTACCATCCGCCATTTAGGAAGCAGCCAGGGGCGTCGAACGCCAAACAAGGTCGTCGCGCTAAAAGTCATTACCAATACGGGAGAACCCGCCATCGCGAGGACAAGCCAGGGTAAGTTTGCCCGAAAATAAATCGCAATCAGCACATTGCATAGACCCAGCAAACTGCTCCCAGCCCGCCAAAGCCCGTTTATATATCCTTCTTGATAGCCGTCATAGATTTTTTGAACAAGTCCGACGGGCAGGTTAACCAGCATACACCAGATAAAAATAGATACCGCTGGTCCCGCTTCGACCGCAGCCTCGGGGGTTGCGACATTGAACAGCCAAGCCCACGAGATATGAGGATAAACGATTGTCCAGATTACCCCAAAAAATAGGGCAATCCCCGTAAGGATATAAAAAGCGCTGGACACATACGATTTCGCGGCTTCGTGGTCATCCCGCCCATTTGCGCCTGCGAGCGCGTTAAGCAGCCCGTTCCCCATGCCCAGATCTGCAAACCCAAGAATCGCGATGAACGAACTAATCGCTATCCACAACCCATAACGCTCCGCGCCCAGATAATTCAACGTCAGAGGCACCGAAACCAACACCGTCAACATGCTCACGCCTTGCGCAAACGCCGAAACCATGGCGGTTAAAGCCACTCGTCGAAGCCGTTCTTTTGAGCTTTCCTCCTCCGTATCAGCGCCGAACGGAGTCAGTCGGATGACGGAAATCCATTGGCGGGTTTTTGACCATACTTGATTCATAAGTTTAATATCATGCCTCGGCGTCATGTAAAGGGACTCGCCGATAAGCCCTTCGCGCGGCACAGAGATCGGCAAGTTTAGAAAAGCAGTATACCAAAGTCAGGGGAAATTTTACGTCAAGAAAACAAAGGGCGCGCGCCAAACGCTTTAACTAAAAACGCTAACAAAACTCAAATTTCTTATATCTATGCCACATGCTATAATCCCTTCCCGTGAAAGGGATACTATGCTCAAAAATTTTGTAAAGTTATTTAGTGGCGACCCCACAAAAAAAACCGTCTCGCAATTTGGCAGCCTCGCCGAGCAAATCGCCGCGCTGGAGCCGCGCTTTCAAGCATTAAGCGACGAAGCCCTGCGCGCAAAGACCGACGAATTCAAAGCGCGGCTCGCGTCCGCGCTTCCTTCTCTCTCTGAGAAAAGCGCCGGGGATGAGGGGTACAACGAAGCCGACATCCGCCGTTTCGAGCAGGACGCTCTGGACGAACTTTTGCCCGAAGCCTTCGCCGTCGTGCGCGAAGTATCCAAACGCACAATCGGGTTGCGCCATTATGACGTGCAAATGATCGGCGGCGCGATTTTGCATCGCGGCTCCATCGCCGAGATGAAGACGGGCGAAGGCAAAACGCTGGTGGCGACCCTGCCCGTTTATCTCAACGCGTTGACGGGGCGCGGCGTGCATTTGGTCACGGTCAACGATTATTTGGCGCGGCGCGACGCCCGTTGGATGGCTCCGATTTTCCATGCGCTGGGTTTGAGCGTGGGCGTTCTGCAAATGGCGTCCACGACCGAGCATGGCAAGAAAGCCTATGTCGTGGATTTTGAACGCGAGTCGCCGCACGAAGACCAGAATCACCTGCGTCTGGTGGACCGCGTCGAAGCCTATAACGCGGATATTACCTACGGCACGAATTCCGAATTTGGCTTCGATTATCTGCGCGATAACATGGCAATGCGATTAAGCGACCGCGTTCAACGCGGACATTATTTTTCAATCGTAGACGAAGTGGATAACGTCCTCATTGACGAAGCGCGCACGCCGTTGATTATTTCGGGTTCGTCTTCAGGCGACCTTGAATATTACAAAACGATGGCGCAGGTGGTCAAGCAATTAAAGCCCGAAGACTACGAGGTGGACGAAAAAAATCGAAACGTGACGCTAACTGAATTGGGATTCAGCCGCGTCGAATCCCTTTTGGGGTTGCAGCTTCTCGATCCAGATCGTCCCGAAGATTTAACGCCCGAACAAGCGCGGCTGACGGGGTATCTCGAACAAGCCCTGCGCGCGAATTTCCTCTTTCACCGCTCGAAGGAATATCTTGTGCTGGGCGGCAAGGTGGTCATCGTGGACGAGTTCACCGGGCGGCAAATGCCCGGGCGCAGGTGGAGCGACGGTCTGCATCAATCTGTCGAAGCCAAAGAGGGAGTTAAGATAGAGCCAGAGTCTGTCACCTACGCCACCGTCACGCTGCAAAATTATTTCCGCATGTACCAAAAACTGGCGGGCATGACAGGCACGGCGTTGACCGAAGCCGAAGAGTTCAATAAGATTTACAAGATTGACGTGATGCCCGTGCCGACCAACCTTGAGTATCAATCGCTCCGCTCCGACGCGACGCTGATCGAACATCAAGCCAAAGACGAAGAAGGCTATCAATATTTATATTACACGCAAAAAAACGACGACGGAAAAATTTTCTATAAAAGAAAAGACTACCCCGACGTAATCTATCGCACGGCAGAAGCGAAACTGCGCGCCATCGCCACAGAGATTGTCCGCTATCACGCGCTGGGGCGTCCGCTGCTGGTCGGCACGACTTCGGTGGAATCATCCGAGCGGCTTTCAGACAGATTGAAGCCCGAAGCGATTCGGCGTTTGCTGCAAGTGGCGCTTGTGCGCCGCGTCTATCTGCAAGCCAATAATTTGGATGAAGACGGGCGGCGCGTGGAGGCGCTTGTGCCTTTCAATGAACCGCTTGAAAAAATCACGCCGGACGTGCTGAGGAAATTCATCGCGCCGCATGGCTTGACGAGCATCAATCCCGAAGAACCGAATAATTTACAAGCCCTGCTTGGCGCGATGAATCTGCCCAATCAAACCGCAGACCGATTGAAGGCGATTCTTCAAGGCGGCGTTTCGCACGCGGTATTGAACGCGCGCAAACACACCGAAGAGTCGCAAATCATCGCGGGCGCGGGCGCGTTTGGCGCGGTCACTATCGCCACCAATATGGCGGGGCGCGGCGTAGACATCAAACTCGGCGGCGAACTGGCTGAAGAAGTCATCGCGGAAGTGAATCGCGTGCTGCGTAAAGCGGGCTACGAAGACCCCTTCGACATGACTCTCGAAGAGCGCCGTCAGGCTTTATTGAAGGTTGACCCTTCGCAGTACGGCATTTACGACGCGGAGGTGAAACTCTTCCTCCAATATTTCGACGATATGGAAACCGTGAAAAAACTCGGCGGCTTGCACGTCATTGGCTCCGAACGCCACGAAGCGCGGCGCATTGATAATCAGTTACGCGGACGCGCCGCCCGTCAGGGCGACCCGGGTTCGTCGCGTTTTTATCTATCCCTCGAAGACGAACTCATGCGCCTGTTCGGCGGCGAGCAGGTCAGCAATTTGATGGAACGCCTCAGCGTGGACGAATCGCTCCCGCTGGAAGTGCGCCTTGTCAGCAATATTATCGAAGGTTCGCAGACCCGCGTCGAAGGCGCGAACTTCGACGTGCGTAAACATTTGCTGGAATACGACGACGTGCTGAACATGCAGCGCGCGCAAATCTACAATCAACGCGACCGCATCTTCGTCAAAGAAGATTTAAGCGGAGACATCGCGGACATGCTCGACGACGAAGTGACCAAGCGCGTCAATCTTGGACTGACCGACGAAGAAGGCATGTGGAGATTGATCGCGTGGCTCGAACAAGTGCAGCCGCCGTTTGAATCGCTCGACGGGTTGTTCCCGTCTTACGGATTTAAATTAATTCTCAGCCAGATTACGCCCGACCTGCGCCCTTCGATTTTGAACGTTGTTTCACGCGCCATCGCAGCCGAAGAAACGCATACGCTTCACGCGATTGAAACGCTTGTAGAAAAAACGCATGAGGCGCTCGAAGCGCAAATCAACGAGCGCAACGACGACCTCGACGCATATTTCGAGAACCTGCGCGACGCGGAAGAGAAATTACGCCCGCAGAAAATTTTGGAAGAAATAAACGCGCTTATTCACCTGCCGTTGAAACCCAACAATGAGACGATGCGCGCGCTTGGCGAAGACCCGGGTTCTGTCAAAGAAGATATTCAGGATTTGGTCAGCCAGCAGTTGACCGCGCTCAACGCTACGCGGTTGATCGGCGCGATTCTCAATCGCGTGGGCGAGCAATTGCCCTGGCCCAACCCGCTGCCTTTGGATTGGGACGAACTCGAACAAGTTATCCTGCAAACGGCGCGCGAGGGATTGGTTCGCAAACGCGAACGTTTGAACAATCAAATTGCGCGCGATATTGACGTTTTGTTGCAGCGCGAGAATACGAACGACGATGCGGGCAAACTCCGCTTGCTATTAACGCTCTCGCAGGGCGCGCGCACGGTGTTCAACCAGAAAACGCACAAGCAGGTTACCCAAAACTATACGCGCTTCACTTATATCTTCCTCGCGGCGCAAGCGCTCGAAGGAAAGGAAGCGCAGGATATAAGCGACGATGTGATGGAGCATCTCGAATCGGCGGAAGAAGCGCTGCGCGCAACCTGGGGACAAAGCGAATATGCGCGGTTGAATCAAAACGCGGCGCGGCTCGCGGATTTCGGTCCCGCGGCGCGGATCGCTTTGGGCGGGGAGCGAATGGGCGAAGCGCCGTCCAGTTTGAACGAGGAAAACCGCGCGCATTTGGTGGATTCGATTGGCAGGTATGTTCTTAATGAAGTGCATCGTCAATTGTTGTTGAGCGCGTTCAGCGAATTGTGGGTGGAATATCTCACAAAAGTGGAAGCCCTGCGTATTTCGATCGGCTTGGAGGCTTACGCCCAACGCGACCCGCTGGTACAATACAAAGGACGCGCGTCTGAGATGTTCCAGCAATTGCTCGAAGACGTGCGCGGATTGGTGATCGGGCGCGCGTTTGCCGCGAAGCCGCGCCGCGTGGAGATCAATCCAATCGAAACCGCCGAAAGCGAAGTGGTTGCGCCGCTCGAAATTCCGGCAAATGTCGGCGGCAATAAAAAGAAACGAAAACGTCGCTAATTAGCGCAACATCATTGCGAGCCGCGCTTTAGCGAAGCAATCCTTTCGTATGCTGAGATTGCTTTGTCGCAAAGAATAAGAACGCTCCTCGCAATGACGGAAGTCATAGAGGCAGATTGCTGCGTAAAGTCACCGCTCCGTTAAATCAATATTTTTCCCTTCCAAAGGTGGAGTTACATCGCCACCTTGAAGGGTCTTTGCGCTTAACGACCATGTTGGATATTGCCCGCCTGCATGGCGTAACAGTGCCAGCCAGCATGTTCAACTTAAGCGGGTTGGTGCAGGTGCAAGACAAAGACCCGATGACGTTTTCGAATTTTCTCGATAAATTCAAAACGCTGCGGCTCTTTTATAAATCGCCTGATGTGATTCACCGCGTAACGCAGGAGGCGGTTGAAGACGCGGCGAAGGACAACATCCGCTACATGGAGTTGCGCTTCACGCCCGTCGCATTAAGCCGCGCGGAGGGGTTCCCCCTAAACGAGGTGATGGATTGGGTGATATTAAGCGCCAAGGTCGCCGCAGAAAAATATAACGTAAAGGTCGGTTTGATCGCTTCGGTCAACCGCCATGAGAGTCCCGAACTTGCCGAGCAGGTGGCTTGGCTTGCGGCGGATCAAATCAAGAATGGCATGGTGGGCATTGACTTGGCGGGCAATGAAGCGGAGTTTCCGTCCGAGCCGTTTTACGCTTTATTCAAGGAAGCGAAACAAGCCGGGCTGCATGTGACCATCCACGCGGGGGAATGGGGACCCGCGGAAAATATCCGCGAGGCGATTGAAAAACTCGGCGCGGAGCGGATCGGTCATGGCGTGCGCGTGATGGAAGATGAAAGCATTGTCGCGCTGGCGAAGGAACGCAGGACGACGTTTGAAGTATGCGTGACGAGCAATTATCAATCGGGCGTGGTAAGTTCTCTGCCCGAACATCCGTTGACCCGCATGGCGGCGGCTGGATTAATTGTCACGGTCAACACCGACGACCCAAGCGTTTCGCGCATCACTTTGTCGCATGAATATCAGCACGTCTGCGAAGATTTGAGGATGACGTTTGACGCATTGCAGCAAAGCGTTTTGAACGCGGCTCAAGCATCGTTTTTATCGAACGAGGCAAAAGCTAGGTTGATTATTGACTTGAAGGAAGAATTGAAAATGTAAACTTAAGGGCAGGGATTCGTCTCTGCCTTTATTTATGTAACAGCCATAAAAGAGCAAACCACCGAGACACGAAGACACAGAGAAAAATCCGCGTTATTCCGTGTCAAAACAACTCCGTGACTCAGGGTCTCCGTGGTTCAGACTTTTGGGTAAAACATTCCACAAAAACCCCACCACATAGCAAGGATATCAAAGGCGCTCCTTTGAGTTCTTTAGAGTTGTGGTGTGAGTAACCCTCATACCAAAGGAGTATCCTATGCAAGATCTATTTAAGTCCCGCGACGTATTAAAGGTCGGCAATAAGCAATACGTCATTTTCCGCCTCGATGCGCTGGAGAAGGCAGGCTTGGTGAAATTAGCCAAACTGCCGTATTCGATTCGGATCGTGCTCGAAGCCGCGCTGCGTCAGTGCAATGATAAAGAAATCACGCAGGCGGACGTCAAGAACATCGCCGCATGGTCGCCGAAAGGCGCGCGCCCCGGCATTCCGTTTTTGCCTGCGCGCGTGGTCATGCAGGATTTCACGGGCGTGCCCGCGGTTGTGGACCTCGCTTCGATGCGCTCCGCCGTGGCAAGACTCGGCGGCGACCCGAAGAAAATCAATCCGCTTGTGCCTGTTGACTTGGTCATTGACCACTCGGTGCAAATTGACTTCTTCGCTACGAACGACGCGCTCAACCGCAATGCCGCACTCCAATTCCCGCGCAACCGCGAGCGTTATGAATTTTTGAAATGGGGACAAAAGGCATTCAGCAATTTCCGCGTTGTGCCGCCGATGACGGGTATCGTTCATCAGGTAAATCTCGAAAATCTCGCTGAAGTCGTGATGACCAAAGTGGACGGCAATGATGTTCTGTCCTTCCCCGATACCGTCGTTGGCACGGACTCGCACACCACCATGATTAATGGTCTGGGCGTGGTGGGTTGGGGCGTGGGCGGAATTGAAGCCGAAGCCGTCATGCTCGGTCAGCCGATGGACATGCTGCTGCCCGACGTCATCGGTTTCAAACTCTACGGCAAACTCAACGAAGGCGTGACCGCCACCGACCTCGTGCTGACCGTCACTCAAATGCTGCGCAAGAAAGGCGTGGTGGATAAATTCGTCGAGTTCTATGGCGAAGGTCTTAACAACATGTCGCTGACCGACCGCGCAACGATTGCGAACATGGCGCCCGAATACGGCGCGACGATGGGCTACTTCCCCGTGGATGATGAGACTCTCCGCTACATGCGCTTGACGGGTCGCTCCGAAGAAACTGTCGCCCGCACCGAAGCATACATGCGCGCGCAGGGACTCTTCCGCGAAGCGAACAGCCCTGAACCCGAATTCACCGACACGCTCGAACTCGACCTCGCCTCCGTCGTGCCCTCCCTCGCGGGACCGAAACGCCCGCAGGATAGAGTCGCGCTCGCGGATATGAAAGACACCTTCCGCAAAGCGCTGACCGCTCCCGTCAAAGATCGCGGATATGAACTCAGCGGCGAAGCATTGAACCGCGAAGCGACCTTCGGCACGAACGGCGGTTCACAGCAGATGAAACATGGCGCGGTCGTTATCGCGGCGATTACATCCTGCACGAACACATCCAATCCTTCGGTGTTGATTGCGGCGGGACTGGTCGCAAAGAAAGCCGTTGAAAAAGGACTCAATGTCAAGCCGTACGTGAAGACCTCGCTTGCGCCCGGCTCGCTCGTCGTGACCGAATATCTCAAACACGCGGGACTCATCGAACCGCTTTCGCAACTGGGCTTCAACGTCATTGCGTATGGCTGCACCACTTGTATCGGTAACTCGGGTCCGCTGCCCGTGGAAGTTGCCAAAGCCGTGACCAGCGGCGACCTCGTCGCTTCGGCGGTCATCTCGGGCAACCGCAACTTTGAAGGGCGTGTTCATCCGCTCGTCAAGGCGAACTTCCTCGCGTCGCCGCCGCTCGTCGTGGCGTATGCGCTTGCGGGCACAGTTGATATTGATTTGAACAACGAACCGCTCGGCACGGGCGCGGATGGCAATCCCGTTTACCTTAAAGATTTGTGGCCCACTCAAAAAGAGATTGGCGACCTCGTCGCGTCCAGCGTGCAAAACGCGATGTTCAAAGATAAATACGCGGACGTGTTCGGCGGCTCGGATATGTGGAAGGAAATTAAAGTCCGCGAAGGCGACCTGTTCGAGTGGAGCGAAGAATCAACCTACATTCATCATCCGCCCTTCTTCCAATCTGTCACGTTGGATGTGCCGCATATTCAGGAAATCAAAAACGCGCGCGTGCTTGGCGTGTTCAGAGATTCGATTACCACCGATCATATCTCCCCTGCGGGAAATATCGCGGCGGATTCTCCCGCGGGAAAATTCCTGCAAGAGCGAAATGTCCAGCCCAAGGATTTCAACTCCTACGGTTCGCGCCGTGGCAATGACCTCGTGATGGCGCGCGGCACGTTTGCGAACATCCGCTTGAAGAATGTGATGGTTGCGCCGAAGGAAGGCAACTGGACGAAGTACGACGGCGTGGAAATGCCGATCTTCGACGCGGCGATGAAGTATAAGGAAGCGGGTGTGGCGACGATCGTGTTGGCGGGCAAGGAATACGGCACAGGCTCCAGCCGCGACTGGGCGGCGAAGGGTCCCATGCTGCAAGGCGTGAAGGCAGTCATCGCGGAATCGTTCGAACGTATTCACCGCTCCAATCTCGTGGGCATGGGCGTGCTGCCGTTAAGATTTGCGGCTAGTCAGAACGCCGAGTCGCTGGGCTTGGATGGCAGTGAAGAGTTCACCATCGAAGGTCTGAATGACAACATCCAGCCGCAAAGCGAAGTCACCGTGAAGGCGAACAAGACTGACGGCAAGGTGATTGAGTTCAAGGCGACGGTGCTGCTGAACACGGATGTGGAAGTGAATTACTATCGCAATGGAGGAATCCTCCATACGGTACTACGCAACTTGGTCAAGTAAAAGTAATTGGTAATTGGAAGACCTTCAAGTTTAGGCTTGGAGGTCTTTTTGTAAGGTAAAATAGAAAAAATGTTTTCTTGACAGCTTGGCGTTTTGGACGATAATAGAGGCATATCCCCCAGTAGTAGTTGGCTGTTTTGACGAACCTGGTGCGAGACCGCCATGAGGCGGTCTCTGTGTTTAAGGGCTTATGAAAACAAATATCTACATTGATGGCTTCAACTTCTACTACGGCTGTATCAAAGGCACGCCCTACCATTGGCTGGATGTGGCGAAGATGTGCCGCTTGCTGCTTCCCAATGATGAAATCCTTTCCATAAAGTATTTCACTGCTCTTGTTGAAGCCCGCCCAAACGATGTTGACCAGCCAATCCGCCAGCGAACTTTCCTGCGCGCTCTCCAGACCATACCGAATCTTGAAATTATTTTGGGAAGTTTTTTATCTCATGAAGTGAAAATGCCGCTTTCACCGCTTGGAAGCGGATTTGCCACAGTCATCAAAACAGAAGAAAAAGGCTCTGACGTCAATATTGCCACGCATTTGCTTTTGGATGGATTTAGAAATGCTTACGAACTTGCCGTAGTCGTTTCAAACGACTCTGATTTGCTCCTGCCGATTCGAGTGGTTACAGAACAGTTTGGAAAGCCTGTCGGCTTGCTCAATCCACAAAAGCATGTCAGTTTGGCGCTCTTGCCGCACGTTCAATTTGTCAAAAAGATTCGCGGCTCGGTTTTGAAAAATAGTTTGTTTCCATCCGTTATGAGCGATGAGAATGGACAATTCTCGAAACCTGATGATTGGTAAAACACGGATGTGGAAGTGAATTATTATCGTAATGGAGAAATTCTCCATACGGTGTTGAGGAATTTGGTGAAGTAAGAGAGTAGATACTAGAGAATAGAAAAACGGAGTGGCGAAAGTCCACTCCGTTTTTAATTGCTATTCTTCGTACACTTTCAAAAACTCATCCCGTGAAATTCCGCTTTGGGAGAGAATTGTCCGCAGCGTGGAACTTTTTATTGTACGGTGATTAGGCATGGTCAAGGGCGTATTTGTCCCATCCGCGTTTTGGCGCAACATGGCAATATGATTCCCCTCTCGAACCAACCGAAAGCCAAGTTTTTCAAGAGCCTTGATGACTTTTGCTTTCGGCGCGTCAACGGGAAACTTGGGCATTAAACCGCTACTCCTGCTTCAGCGATAAATGCTTCCAATACGGGCGTTTCAAAATTTAACACGTCTTTTCCAAATGTTTCGATATGAAATTGAATGGCAGATGTTACGTCTGCAAGGGCTTCTTCGTAAGTGTCGCCTTCCGCAACCACTATGCCTTTTAATCCAAGCGGGTAAGCCACGTAGCCATTGGGATGTTTCTCAACGATAATTTTAAACTGTTGTAACATGCTTTCTCCTTTTGGTCGGTAAGCGGATTATACACCAGCCAGTGCCTTCGTTATTGCGGTGGCGCAACAGTCTGTCGCCGCCCCACGTCTACTCCCACCACCCCAAAATCTAACACACCTCTAACGCCCCTCCAACAGCGCGCAAATCTGGCATTTGTTATAATCCCTCTCGTACCCAAAATAGACCTGACAGGTCTCGCGGAAACCCCGCTGGACTGTCAGATTCCGATGTAGACCTATCAGGTCTCGTCGGGTAAAAAAAGGAACAACCTACCATGATGAGATTCGACCGCTTTACCGAGCGCGCGCAGGAAGCCGCACAGCGCGCCGCCGAAATTATTCAGCGCTACGGGCATAACCAAATAGACACCGAACACATCCTTCTGGCGCTTATCGAACAGCCGGGCGGCGTGATTCCCCAAATTCTCGAAAAACTCAACGTCAGCGCCGACGCGCTCACCGAACGCCTCGACGCCACGCTGCACGCCAGCCCCAAAGCCAACATCTTCGGCGGCGGCGCGGGGCAAATCTTCATCACGCCGCGCGTCAAACGCATTATTGACCTCGCCAACGAAGAAGCCAACCGCCTCAAAGACGAATATATTTCCACCGAGCATATCTTCCTCGCCATCTTGACGGAACGCAACACCCCCGCCGCGAGGATTCTCGAAAGCGCGGGACTCACCCGCGATAGAGTCTACGACGCGATTCAAGACCTGCGCGGCGGACAGCGCGTCACCGACCCCCAATCTGAGACGCGGTATCGCGCGTTGGAAAAATACTCCCGCGATTTGACCCAACTCGCGCGCGAGGGAAAACTCGACCCGGTCATCGGGCGCGATAAAGAAATCCTGCGCTTGATCCAAATCCTTTCGCGCCGCACGAAGAATAATCCTGTGTTGATTGGCGAAGCGGGCGTGGGCAAGACCGCCATCGCCGAAGGACTCGCGCAGAAGATCGCCAGCAACGACGTGCCTGAAATTTTAAGCGGCAAGAAAGTGGTCGCGCTCGATCTCGGCGCGATGATCGCGGGTTCGCGTTTTCGCGGTGAATTTGAAGAACGCCTCAAAGCCGTGATGGACGAAGTGCAGCGCTCGAAGGGCGACGTGATTTTGATGATTGACGAATTGCATACCGTCGTTGGCGCGGGCGCGGCGCAGGGCGCAATGGACGCGAGCAACATGCTCAAGCCCGCCCTCGCGCGCGGCGAGTTGCAATGTATCGGCGCGACGACTCTCGACGAGTTCCACAAACATATTGAAAAAGACGCCGCGCTCGAAAGGCGCTTTGCCCCCATTTATGTGGACGAGCCGAGCGTGGACGATACGATCAAAATGTTGCACGGCTTGCGCGATAAATACGAAGCGCACCATAAAATTCATTTTTCCGACGACGCGCTGACCGCCGCCGCGCGGCTCGCGGAGCGCTACGTCACCGATCGTCACCTGCCCGACAAGGCAATTGACCTCATGGACGAAGCCGCCGCAAAAGTGCGCGTGGCGCTTTACTCCATGCCGCCCGATTTGAAGGCGATGAAATCCGAAGTGGACAAACTCCGCGCCGAAGAAGAGCAGGCTGGCTTGGAACGCGATTACGAACGCGCCGCGCAAAAGAAAGCCGAGCGCCTGCGCCTCGAAGAAGAATACGCCGTCAGCCGCGATAAATGGGAAGCCGACCACCAACTCGACGAAGTTGTGGACGTGGACGACATCGCCGCAGTCGTACATCAATGGACGGGCATTCCCGTCAATCAAATGCTCGAAACCGAGTCTGAAAAACTGCTGCACATGGAAGCGCGTTTGCACGAGCGCATCATCGGGCAGGATGACGCCATTCGCGCCATCTCAGACGCCATCCGCCGCGCGCGCTCCGGGCTGAAAGACCCCAGCCGCCCGATTGGCTCGTTCATCTTTATTGGACCTTCCGGCGTGGGCAAAACCGAACTTGCCAAAGCCCTCGCGTGGTTCATGTTCGACGATGAAGAAGCGCTGGTTCGCATTGATATGTCCGAGTACCGCGAGCAGCACACCGTCAGTAGATTATTCGGCGCGCCTCCCGGATACGTGGGCTACGAGGAAGGCGGACAATTAACAGAAGCGGTTCGCCGCCGTCCGTATCGCGTGGTGTTGTTCGACGAAATCGAAAAGGCGCATCCCGAAGTATGGAACGCGCTCCTGCAAATTTTGGACGATGGCCGCCTCACCGACGGTCAAGGCAAAGTTGTGGATTTCCGCAACACGGTTTTGATTATGACCTCGAACCTCGGCACCGAATATGTGACCAAAGGCGGCACGCTCGGATTCCTCACTCAAAAAACGGACGACGACGAACGCGCCATGCACGAGAAAATCGAGAAGGCGCTTAAAGGCGCGTTCCGCCCCGAGTTCCTCAACCGCGTGGACGAGACCATCATGTTCTCGCCGCTGACCATCGAGCAAATGGAATCCATCGTTGTCTTGCAGATGAAAGAAGTGCAAGACCGCTTGAACGAACATGACATCACCGTCCAGTTGAGCGACGCCGCGCGCGTTTGGCTCGCCAAGGAAGGTTACGACCCCGCGTTCGGCGCGCGCCCGCTGCGGCGGGCAATCCAGAAATATGTCGAGAGTCCGCTTTCGGTGGAATTGCTCGGCGGTAAGTTCAAGGACGGCGCGGTTGTCACCGTGGACGTGACGGATAATAAAATCACCTTCGTCACCGAAGCGTCCGCGAAAAAATCGAAGAAAAAAGTGGATGCGTGATTAGTAATTAGTTGATTAGTAATTAACGCAAGTTGCCACCTTTACCAGTTTTTTAGTTCTTTTGCCACGGATTATACGGATTTTCACTAATTTGAAAAAAATCCGTGCAAATCGGTGAAATCTGTGGCAAGGGTCTGAAATTTTCTTGCCCAGAAAACATGGTAGCAACTTGGGTTAATTAGTGAAAAGGCGAGAGGAGATTAAATTTTCTTTCGCCTTTTTGTTATTCATCATTCTGCATTCAGCATTTCCTATTTCGCGGTATCATCGGGCTATCTTTTACAAACTAGAGGAAAAAAATGGAAGAGAAAAAACAAAATAATACGCTTTTGCTCGTAATTGGCATTGTCGTTTTGCTATGCTGTATTTGCCTTATTGTATGCGGCTTGGGCGGATATGCGTTTTATCAATTTGGGCAATCCCTGCCGACAACAATAAA
>JAQTWR010000351.1 GCA_028689195.1 Anaerolineales bacterium
ATTGTTTAAAGAGGATGGTCTCAGCGCGTGCGGAGGCGCGTGAAGCCATCGGCGCGTAAAGAGTCCAACCACACGCAGGACGGACGCCGGCAGGTTCAATCCCAATTTGAAAAGCGGATTTAACCTGAATTCCCCCGCCGTTGCAATGAGGATTAATTTTTCGATATTTTCAGGATGATTGATGGCATAGTCTGTGACCACCGCGCCGCCAAAAGAATGCCCGATGAGCACAAAGGGCGCGGATACTTTCAACTGCGCCAGAGCCGTTTCAAGGTCGAGTTGGATGCGCGGCATATCGTAGCCCGAAACGGGTTTATCCGAGAGACCATGGCCGCGTAAGTCCAATGCAATCACGCGGTTGTCCAGCGCGAATTTTTGCATTTGATATTGCCACTGCGCCGCCTTGCCGCCGAAGCCGTGAATAAAGACTATCGTGCGGCGCGGGCGTTCAGGCGAAACGTCAATCGCCGAGAGACGCACAAGCGGGTCGGATGATACGCGAATTTCAAAACGGTAAAGTCCAAAGTCTATATCCATGAAAGAAGTTTACATGAGAGAAGGGCGAATGTCAATTTACGTTTTGGTTAATGCAGAATACCCGCTTTGACAAATCGTCTACGCCCTGCTATACTCGTCTTTGTTAGTTGACTTTTCACTGTCGCAGTTTTGACAGTTTGTTTGAAAACAATCGTGCTTGGCAAGTCCGTCCTTCGCGAACAAGTCAGCGAAGGATTTTGTTTTTAATTAAACTTCTTTCCGCTTTATGCGGTTTATAAAATCTTTAACCAACGAGGTATAAAATACAATATGAGTAAGAAAAACAAGTTAAGAATCATCCCGCTCGGGGGCTTGGGCGAAGTGGGCAAAAACATGATGGCGTACGAATTCGGCAACGACATCATTGTTGTAGACGCGGGCATTATGTTCCCTGACAACGATATGTTAGGGGTGGATTACATCATCCCCGATTTTGAATATCTAACCAAAAAAGCGGATCGCGTGCGCGCGCTCATCATCACGCACGGACACGAAGATCATATCGGCGCGATTCAACATTTCATCGAAGAAATCAACGTGCCGATCTACGCCACGCCGCTCACGCGCGGATTGATCGAAGGGAAATTACTCCGCAACAACGCGCAGCATAAAGCGCGCTTCAAAACCATTCAGGCGGGCGAAAGTTCCAATATCGGTCCGTTCAAGATTGAATATTTTCACGTCAGTCACTCCATCCCCGACGCGGTCAGTTTAGGGATTACCACGCCCGCGGGATTGGTCATCCACATGAGCGACTTCAAATTCGATCACACGCCCGTAGACGGGTGGACCACCGATTTTGCCAAGCTCGCGGAATTTTCTACGCGCGGCGTGGATCTGCTTCTTTCAGATTCGACCAACGCGGAAAAGCCCGGCTGGACTCCCTCTGAAAAAGTGATCGGTCCCGCCTTCGATAAAGTCTTCGCGGAAGCGAAGGGACGCATTATCGTCGCCACGTTTGCGTCGCTCATTTCGCGCGTGCAACAAGTCGCCGACGCCGCCGTCAAAAGCGGGCGCAAAATGGCGATTGCGGGTCCGAGCATGGTGGATAACGTCAAGGTCGCGCGCAAATTAAAATATTTGGAAATCCCCGACGAAGTGATCGTCCCCATCGAACAAGCCCTGAACATGCAAGATCATAAAGTGGTGCTCATGTGTACAGGCTCGCAAGGCGAACCCTCTTCAATCGTCGGCAGGCTTTCGGCAGGCACGAACCGCCAATTTGACCTCAAGCCCGGCGACACGATTGTGCTTTCCTCGCATCCGATTCCCGGCAATGAAGAAAGCATCAGCAAAACCGTTAATCGAATCCTGCGGCGCGGAGCCAGCGTCATTGACGACCGCGTTGCGCCCATTCACGTCTCGGGTCACGCCGCGCAGGAAGAGCAAAAACTGCTGATTAATCTCGTGCGCCCCAAACACTTCATGCCCATTCACGGCGAATTGCGGATGTTGAAACGTCACGCCCAGCTTGCCACAGAAGTAGGCGTTGACGAAAAAAATATCATCGTTGTCGAAAACGGTCAGGTGGTCGAGCTGGTCGGCAACAAGATTCAACTCGGCGAGCGCATCCCCGGCGACTATATCTTTGTAGATGGAGAGTCCATCGGCGATATTGATCACGGCATTATGAAGGAACGCAGCCAATTGGCGCGCAACGGCATTTTGCTTATTGATATTAGTCTGGATAAACGCAGCGGAAAATTATTGCACGAGCCGGAAATTCTCACGCGCGGATTTGTCACCTCGGAGGAGGCGGAGACGCTTCTGCCCGAAGTCCGCAAGCGCGTGATGAAGGTCGTCAACGAAGGCGG
Source organism: Anaerolineales bacterium (assembly GCA_028689195.1). GTDB lineage: Bacteria > Chloroflexota > Anaerolineae > Anaerolineales > Villigracilaceae > Villigracilis. The sequence continues at coordinate 2,352 of JAQTWR010000351.1, forward strand.
CATGGACAGCGAGAAGGACATTATCAACACAATCAGAAGTTACCTGCATCAGGAAACCAAACGCCGCCCAATGGTGTTTGTGACGCTGAGCAAGGGATAGAGAAAGTAATCGCCATATCGGAAAATCGATATGGCGATTTTTGATTTTATTGCGAAAAAAGTCTGACAATTATCTTAAGGCGTGAATTTCAGATTGAAAATCGTCGCATCCAAACTAATTACTGGAAGCGAGCGATAACCGATAAACATATTGCGAACGCCAAAATTCAAGGGATGATTCAAAATAATATTCTGCTCGTCTACCGAGACAAAGATTTCTCCTTTTTGAAAAACAACTTGGACGTTATATTTTCCATCCGCCTGCTTTAAGTGGGAGTTATTGACGATTTCTTTACTGTACGGCATCTCGCGAATATCTATCATGTCGTCGCGTTGAATTACAAAAACAATACCGCGAGAAGAAACCGTATCGCCTTGAAAAAAGCCGACCCATATTTCGCTATTATCTAAACGATTCGTCTTTACCGTGAAGTCAACCTGTCCCCAGTTTTGCCATGGGGTAAAAATGCCGTATTCAACTGCGCTTAACTGGGATTGTTCGGAAGCAAAAGCGAGCGTCCCGCGCTCCGCTACTATGCCCCATTCGGATAAGTCGTAACACATAGATGAGGACGATGCGGTTTCTCCAGCCAAGTATGGCTTCCAAATAGAAGCGCTTATGCAGTTGCCAGCCCAATCTTCTCCCGGCAATAAAGTTGGCACAGGCGCGACAGTTGGAGTAGTAAAAATAGCCGACGTCGGCGTTGCGAGAACAGCGTCAGTAGAAGGAAAATTCGTTCGATATTCTAATTTGGCTTCTGCAGTTTGGGTGGTAGTAATTGGAATCCAAACATTATTGTAGGCGGTTTTATAACCATAATATCCTGTCGCTAAACCACCGCCAACAACGGTAATAATAGCGATTATTATTGTGGTTATATTATCATTTTTTGGTCGTTTAGACATGATGAAGGCTTCTCCCGAAATAAAATGATTTGAACACCATTTTACTACTTGTAAAATAAAAGCGCGCGAAAAGAAAC
>JAQTWR010000352.1 GCA_028689195.1 Anaerolineales bacterium
CTCGGAAAAATGCTCATATAGGTTTTCAATGCTGTAATTGACCAGCAACAGCGCCCCGGGTTTTCCTTGCAGAGAGTTGGCGTCTATACTTTGGAGGAATCTGGAGGCGGTGATGACCTTTTTATGGGTCGAGTTGCTGTTGACGTTATCTTCCACCCCGATCCACGTCACCAGACTGTCTGAATCCATTGCGTCTTTTTTTATATCTTCAAGCAAGGGCAGGTTAATTTTCTGCACATTCAACGTATCGCCCACATGATAATGCGCGCCGCCCGGCGTGAAAATATCCAGCGAGACCAATCCTTTTACGCCGCTGTAGCCGCTGAGGATGTATCCGATTCTTGCGTGGGTTGCAAGGCGCGTATACTCGTTTGGCGAAGCGGCTGCGTCGTCAATGGCGGCTTTGATTTCATCCACTCCCGATATATTGATAATCAGGCTTTCGATTTCCTGAAAGAGCACGTCGAGATAATCTCTTTGCGCGTGAACCAACGCCAGGTTGTAATCGGTTATGTTTTGTCGAATGACGGAGAGCGAAACGTTATATGAAATAACGCCCAACGTCAAAAGGGGCAGAACGCTGGTTAGGAAGAAGAAGAAGATTAAATTGAGCGCCAGAGTGGGGCGGCGCCAGGCGCGCTTGGTTTTATTTGGCATTTTCCTTTGTTACCAGAAGAACAGCCAGCAATGTAACTGGCGGAAGTTCCTCGCCTTTCAACGCCTGAATGGCATATTGAACGCCCGTATACGCTTGAATGGCGGCTTGCTGGTCAATGGTCGCTTCTAGCGAGCCGTTTTTCAGCATGGGCATGGCTTCTTCCAGGGCGTCGTAAGCCGCCACTTGAACGCCCGCTTTGTTGTTTTCCTGCAAGTATTGGATCACCCCAAACGCCATCATATCGTTGGCGCAGAAGACCAATTTGACGTCGGGATGTTCCTCGAATAATTTGGTCGCCACGTTGTAGGCTTCGTCAATTTTCCAGTTCGCGGTTTCCGAGGCAACCACCTGAATATTCTTGTTTTCGCCAAAAGCCCGCAGCGCGCCATTCTTACGATCTTGCGCGTTTTTGGCTGTGACGATGCCTTCCAAAATGATCGCCTGGGTGGGAACGTCCACTTTGCCGCTGATGTAACTTGCGGAAAGATACGCGCCCTGCTCGTTATCTACGCTGATGTAGGGAACGTCTATCAGCCCGATTTTTTCCGAAGATTGCAGGTCGAGTTGATTGTCAATGTTGATGATGACGATTCCCGCGTCTTGCGCTTTCTTCAGCACGGGTATCAACTGCACAGAATCCGCCGGCGCAATCAATATCGCGTCTACGCCGTCCCGGATTAATTCTTCGATGATGGTAATCTGTTGGTCAATGGAGGTTTCCTGCGCGCCCGTTTTGACGATCAGGTTGATGTTAAATTCTTTCTCAGCCCTGCGCGCGCCCTTTTCCATTTCGACAAAGAAGGGATTGGTCAGGGTTTTCATTACCAGCGCAATCGTATATTTTTTCTCTTGGGGCGTTTCTATTTGCGCTGGAGACTGAGTCCCGCCCGGCGCCAGCAGCGAAGTATCTTGCGCTGCCTTGCCGCAGGATGAACTGAAAATAGCGAGGAGTAAACAGGCGGTTAGTAACAGGGACCTTTTCATGTGCGTTCTCCTTATGAATTCTTGAATGCTTTTTTGCAAGCCTCACAGACCTCTGTGTAAAATGATTGCCCCTTCCGCCCTTAAGATCGTTATTGTATATCTGCACATATTATAATGAATATTATGCGCTTTTGGAGAGTGTCTAACTTTGTGGGCTAAACACAAAGTCACGAAGACTCGAAGACGCAAAGAAACCTTTGAGGCTTGGCGTCTTTGCGCCTTCGCGTTAAAAAAGGCCCATCCTTTTAGACACTCCTCGCTTTTGTACTTTCATCCTTGTCAGGAGATTCCCATGAAACTCGTAACCGTAACCCAAATGCGCGAGATCGAAAAACAAGCCGACGCAAGCGGCGTATCTTACGCCGAACTAATGGAAAACGCCGGTCGCGGACTCGCCGAGGTCGTTGACTCTGCCGCCTTTGATAGCGACTGGAACGAAGCGTTCGGTCTTGTCGGTTCGGGCAACAACGGCGGCGATACGCTTGTCGCGCTGGCGCATCTCGCCGAAGCGGGATGGCAAACGCGCGCGTACATCCTCAAGCGCGAGAGGAAGGATAAACTTATTGCGCGGCTGCGCGACGCGGGCGGCGAGATTATTTTCGCAGAGGATGATGAAAAATCCAAAAAACTTATTGCGGCGTTTGAATCCGCGCATGTGCTGCTGGACGGTTTGCTCGGCACAGGAATCAAACTTCCGCTTAAGAGTGAAATCGCGGACGTGTTGAGTCAGTCCATGTTTATCATGTCCAATCTCGAAGCGCCGCCGTTTGTCGTCGCGGTGGATTGTCCCTCAGGCCTGGATTGCGACACGGGCGAAGCCGCGCCTGAATGTCTGCCCGCCGATCTCACCGCCACAATGGCGGCGGTCAAGCACGGAATGTTGAAACTGCCCGCGTTTGAATTCGTCGGCGATATCGCCCTTGTAGATATTGGACTGCCCGCCGATCTTCCCGCCTTTTATGATCTGACCGCCGAGGTCGCGGATTCTGATCTCGTTTCAAGTTTATTGCCCGACCGAAGTTTGGACTCGCACAAAGGGACTTTTGGCGCGGCGCTCATCGCTGCGGGTTCGTTGAGTTACACGGGCGCGGCGCTGCTCGCGGGCAGCGCCGCATATCGCGTTGGCGCAGGACTCGTCACGCTGGCAATCCCCGAACCTTTGCACGCCGCGCTCGCGGGTCAACTCCCCGAAGCCACATGGATTTTGCTTCCGCATGAATCAGGGTTTATTTCAGAAATTGCCGCCGCCGCTTTATTGAACTATGTCCATCGCGCCTCCGCGTTTTTATTGGGACCCGGACTTGGCTTTAATATTTCAACCAGAACCTTTGTCGAAGAAATTATTTCCAACATCAAACTTCCTACAGTAGTAGACGCAGACGGCTTGCGTCATCTGGAACGAATCGCCGACTGGCATAAGAAATTAAATAAGATGGCTGTCCTTACTCCGCATGTCGGCGAGATGTCTGTATTGACGGGGTTGTCCAAGGAAAAGATTCAATCAAACCGAAATGAAGTGGCGCGCAAATATGCAAAAGAATGGGGGCACGTTGTTGTCTTGAAAGGCGCATTCACCGTCATCGCCGCGCCCGATGGCAGGATGACCGTCATCCCCGTTGCTACGCCCGCGCTTGCCCGCGCTGGCACAGGCGATGTGCTGGCTGGCTTGATTGTGGGGCTGCGCGCGCAGGGACTTGGCGCGTATGACGCCGCCGTCGCGGGAGCGTACATCCACGCGCAGGCGGGGCTGCTCGCCGCCGACGATCTCGGCGCTACGGCTTCTGTTCT
>JAQTWR010000353.1 GCA_028689195.1 Anaerolineales bacterium
TTCCGTGGGTCGCTGACTTTGCTGAAATGTTCTTCTATCGCTTCCAATGGCTTCTTGGACATGGCTACTCCTTTTGGATAGCCAGTTTTACCCTATTTCATCACTAATTTAGATGCGATTGCCCTGTTAGGTTTGTTTGATACACTTGGAACAAGGAGAAATTATGAACGGGAATAGTTTTATAGCATGGATTTTGCGTTCGCCGTTTCATGGGATGTTGAGCGGCGGCATGATGTTGATTACGGTCACGGGGCGCAAGTCGGGGAAGGAGATCACAACGCCGATCAGCTATTATGAAAACGAAGGATATTTGTGGACCGTCACCAGCCGCGACAGGAAGTGGTGGCGCAACCTGCAAGGCGGCGCGGAGGTGACGCTGCGCCTGCGGGGAAAAGATGTCCGCGCGTTTGCCGAGCTGGCGCTGGATGAAGAGTTAGTCAAGACGCGCATGACAGATTTTCTCATCCATGTGCCGCAAGCCGCGCGCTCGTTTGGAATCCGCGTGGAAAATAAAATCCCCAATGCCGCGGATGTGGCGCGCATTTCAAAAGATCGCCTGTTTGTCAGGGCGAAATTAATTTAGACGAGGCAATATGGACGAGACTACTCAACTCTCTCAGCCGGCGTATCGGATTGAAACCAAACGACTGGTCATCCGTTGTTGGCATCCGCAGGACGCGCCCTTGCAAAAGCGGGCGGTGGATGAAAGCCGCGAGCATTTGAAAGCGTGGATGCCCTGGGCGCAGGGCGAGCCGGAGCCGCTGCAAAATCACATCGAGCGCTTGCGGAGTTTTCGCGGAAAATTCGACCTGGGGCAGGATTTTGCCTACGGTATCTTCAACGCGGATGAAACCCGCGCGCTGGGCGGCACGGGCTTGCATACCCGGCTGGGAGAGGACGCGCGGGAAATCGGCTACTGGATTCATACGGACTTCATCAATCAAGGGTTGGCGACGGAAACTTCCGCCGCGCTGGTGAAGGTTGCATTTGAAATTTTAAAATTGAACCGCGTCGAGATTCACTGCGACCCGCAGAACTTCCGCAGCGCGGCTGTTCCCAAAAAACTTGGATTTAATCTGGAAGCCGTCCTGCGGCAGCGGATAAAACTGGAGGATGGAAAGTGGCGCGACGCGATGATCTGGTCGCTCTTTGCAGACGCGTATCCCGCCAGCCCGTCCGCCGCGGCGGAGATCGCGGCTTTTGATGCTGCGGGCAGACGGTTTATATTTGCCGATTGACGTTTATAATAGCGCGAAAATCCATTCATAGAAGAGGTGAACCATGTCCGAGCAATTCACATTTGGCGGCGAGATTGTATGGAGACCAACTTCCGAAGACCTTGAGCGCGCGAACCTGACGACGTTCATGCGCGCGCATGGCATAGAGAATTTCGACGAACTTATGCGGCGTTCGACCGCTGATGTGGCGTGGTTTACCGACGCGGTTTTGAAGTATCTCGATATTCAATTTTATGAACCGTATTCGAGCGTGGTTGATCTTTCGGAAGGAATCCAATCTCCAAAGTGGTGCGCGGACGGCAAGATGAATATCGTCCATAACTGCGTGGATAAGTATCAAGATACAAGATACAAGTTACAAGTTGCGATCGCATGGGAAGGCGAGGAGGGACAGACCAAGACATTAACGTACGAAGATTTACACAGGGAAGTAAACAAAACCGCGAATGCGCTGCGCTCGCTTGGACTCGGCAAAGGCGACGCCGTTAGCTTGTTTATGCCGATGACGGCGGAAATCGTCGTTGCGTTGTTGGCAATCGCAAAAATTGGCGGAATTATCCTTCCGCTGTTTTCGGGATACGGCGCGGGCGCGATCGTTTCGCGTTTACAGGATGGCGGCGCGAAAGCCCTGTTCGCCGCCGATGGCGCGTTTCGGCGCGGCAAACCCGTCGAGATGAAATCCGTCGCGGACGAGGCTGCGGAACAAATCTCCACTTTGAAACACATCATCGTCTTGAAGCGCACAGGGCAGGACGTAAACATGAAAGCGGGGCGGGATCATTGGTGGCATGAGATCATTGATTCTCAATCGGATATTTGCGAAACGGAAAAAACATCCGCAGAAGACCCGATGATGATTATTTACACGTCAGGCACAACAGGCAAGCCCAAAGGCGCGCTGCACACGCATTGCGGATTCCCCGTCAAAGCCGCGCAGGATATGGCGTTTGGGACGGATGTTCACAAAGGCGACGTGATGTATTGGATGACCGATATGGGCTGGATGATGGGACCGTGGCAGGTCTTCGGTAGTCTCCTGCTCGGCGCGACGATGTTCCTCTACGACGGCGCGCCCGATTTCCCCGCGCCCGACCGTTTGTGGGCGTTGGCGGAGACGCACAAGATCAACCAGATGGGCGTTTCGCCGACATTGATTCGCGCGCTGATTCCGCATGGCGACGAACAATTCACGAAGCACGATATTTCTTCCATCAAGTGTTTCGCGTCCACCGGCGAGCCGTGGAATCCCGTCCCCTGGATGTGGTTGTTCGAGAAAGTGGGCGAAGGCAAACGCCCGATCATCAATTATTCAGGCGGGACGGAAATCTCAGGCGGCATTGTGATGGGAAATTTCCTGCTGCCATTGAAGCCTTGCGCGTTCTCTGCGGCTTGTCCGGGCATGGACGCGGATGTGGTGGATGAAAACGGAAATTCAGTCCGCAATGCGGTGGGCGAGTTGGTCATCAAAGCGCCTTGGATTGGCATGACGCGCGGATTTTGGAAAGACCCGCAGCGCTATCTCGATACATACTGGTCGCGTTGGGAGAATGTTTGGGTGCATGGCGATTTCGCCGCGATTGATAACGACGGCTTGTGGTACATTCTCGGTCGCTCAGACGATACGATCAAGGTCGCGGGCAAGCGGCTGGGACCCGCCGAAGTCGAGTCGATTCTTGTCAGGCACGATTCAATTGTCGAGGCGGCGGCGATTGGCATTCCGCACGAAATCAAAGGCAGCGAATTAATCCTGTTCGCGGTCGCAAAATCGGGGACGATTCCAGACGCGGCTCTGCGTCAGGAGTTACACGACATGGTGGTCGCCGAAATGGGCAAGGCTCTCGCGCCGAAAAAAATCCTCTTTGTCTCCGACCTGCCCAAGACGCGCAACGCAAAAGTGATGCGGCGCATGATCCGCGCGGCGTATCTCGGTTTGGAGTTGGGCGATACGTCGTCGCTGGTCAATCCGCAGGCGGTGGAAGAAGTAAGGAAAGCGAAGTAAGTTTTTCACTATGTAGGGGCGGATCGCGATCCGCCCCTGCTGCAAGCGCCGCGGTAAGAAAGTTCGAGTCGTTTATAATAAAAGGGTCTCGCGCAACGCGAGAGAAGGAGATTAAATGAAAAAAGTTCGTTATGCGCTATTTGCATTCACATTAATATTGACGTTTCTTTTATCGGCGTGCGCCGCGCCCA
>JAQTWR010000354.1 GCA_028689195.1 Anaerolineales bacterium
GGCGGTATAGTCCGCAATCGCTTTTTCGTCTTCGCCAAGTTTATAGTAGGCAAAGCCGCGACCGCTGTAGGCGTAGGCGTACTCCGGGTCAAGGCGAATGGCTTCGGTGTAATTCGCAACGGATTTATCGTATTCGCCAAGGTCTCTATATGCGACTGCGCGCTGACTGTACGCATACGCCGCCTTCGGGTCGATACGAATGACTTCGGTATAATCCGCGATTGCCTTGTCATATTCGCCAAGTTCAATATAGGCGTAGCCGCGCTGACCGATGATGGTGGGAGAACCCGGGAAGAAAGTCAACAGCGCGTTCGTGATTCGCAGCCCCGAACTTCCTTCCGTCAAGCGCGTAGTAGCGTAAGGGATAAAAACAAAAAAAGCGACGGTGATCACCGCTATGGAAAGAAACAGCGCCGCCCCCTGTTTTAGCGTATTCAGCCGATTTTTTGTTTGTTGCCGCGCCGGGTTAGATATAACAAGATTTATGCTTTTGAGCCATTCTTCCTGCGTTGCGTCGATGGTTTGCAGGGCTTTTTGTATCTCGGTTGGGACGGGTTGGTTAATTGCCTCCGCCTTTCGGCAATTCTTTTGTCCCTCAGAAATTTTGCCTTGCTTCACCTGCGACAATCCTAATACCCACAGGGCGGCTACAGAACTTGGCATCGCTTTCAAGGCTTTATCCGCCAGTTGTTCGGCATTTTGATATTCGCCGATGAAAAAATATCCCAAAGCAAGACGCTCTTGAACATAAGCCGCATTGCTGGAACGCCGATACAAAGCCTGGCTTGCGCCCAACAATTCAATCGCGGTTTGAAAATTCCCTTCACCAAGTTCTATCTTTCCAAGCATGAATAGCGGCGCGGGATGATTCGGCAGGATATTTTTCGCCAGCGCGGCAAATCTGCGGGCGGGACCGAATTCGCCAGTCAACCTTAATTGCTCGGCAAGAGATAAATACCGATTGGCTAAACGCTGCGAAACGCCGGAAGAAAAAAACTTCTCGCGGATCTCGCCTGTATAATTTTGCGTCCGCCAGTTATTTGTATCTCCGTTGCCCTCAAATTGATTTTCATACGGGCGCAATTCCGTTCCGCGCATGGGAATTTCCGCGTCCAACAGAAATTCCAGCGCTTTGCTCGTCCTGCGAAAAGTCAGATTCTGCAACACATTCAGCGACGAATAAAAAGTAAACGGGATTAAAAGAAGCCAGAGGGGCGACAAACAGCGGATTTGAAGACTCAGGCTTACGGCTATTTCGTCGAAGAACCAACTTTGGGTATTCCCCGGCACAAAAAGCATAAACGCATACAGGGATAAATAGATCGCGACCATACCCGCAATTGCCAATACCACCCACCCTTTGCGCCGCCGCTTGGGGTCCCGATACCAGTTGAACATCGGCGACATATCGAACCAATTTTGCAATTTAGCAATCAACCCCAACGCGGAAAACGCCCCCCTGCCCAGAGCCATTTCGGCAGCCAATTCGGCGATCAATTCGGGGCGCAGCGAAATATTGCGAGTCTGCATAAAATCTATGGCGGCATACACAGGCTTGATGCGCGGATGCGCGGCGGCAAGTTCTTCATAACGCCGCCGCCACGTATTTTTAAGCGAACCTTCAAATGTTTTGATCTCGTCCGCTGTGATGGTCGCGATCTTCTGATTGAGCCAGCCGCGAAACGCCAGCGCGAGATTCAGAAACGTCCCGTTATTTTTCTCCGCGAGCGTCTTCGCCAGTTCAGGTTCGATGACAATCCCGGACGTCTTTGACAACTCGGCGATGACTTCCAGCGCTTTTTCCGAAGAAAGCGGATTCAATTGGATGAGTTCGAATTTATTCCACGGAGTCAGCGACGAGTCGAATTTTAACTTCTCCCAAAATTCTTCCTCCTGCCGCGCAGTGGCGACCACGCGCACTTCTCCGCGATTATGGCAAATCTCCTGAAAAAATTTCAAGGTCTCGTCCAACCGCTTAAGAGAAGAGGCTTCTCCAAGATAGCGGTCAATATCGTCAAAAAAGATGACCAGATTGCGAAGAGGTAGGTTCTCTGGAATTTTGAACGGCGGGTACAACCCCACATGGCTTCTAACAACCAGAACTGTAGGACCCGAATACCACCAGCGCCGCAGCGCTTCGCAGGCTTCGCGCGTTTTTCCCGTTTTGCTCCCGCCGCGAATCAAAACCATGCCCCTGCCCTGCAAGGCGGCGTCTACTTCTGCGGAAATTCTGGGCAGATATTTTATATCGCGGTCGGGAAGCAGAGGGGTCTTCGGGTCTGGAAAAAGATAGGCGAGCAATTTATCGTAATCTTGATATACATAAAAAGGGAATTCTTCGACATTCGTTTTTGCCGCCCGCGAACCGAACAGGTCGCGCACATTGACCCCCGTCAACTCGACAATGGAACTCAACACCGCAATAAAACTGACAGCCCACTGCCCAAACTGAAACAGAACTTTGGTAATATCTGCGCTTGGTTGTTCCTGCGAAATTTGCGGCTCTTCCGGCAAAACCTGCCCGTCTGACGGCTGCGCTTGCGCGGCGATCTCCTGCGGTTTCGGCGGCGAACCGGTTTCCTGCTGCGTAAAGATGGAGACCAATAAACCAATGACGACAACCACAATGACCACAACCGCTAAAATCCGCCTGCGGCGACGATACAAAGGTTCGATTAATTGAGGCGATCCTTGACCAGCGGTCAGTTCCATACGTCCTCGCTATTTCATTTTGGCAATCCAACTTACATGGGCGTTTTATTTTTTGCCTGCGCGGCAATTTTATTATACCCAATAACGCCCCGCCTCCGATTTTTTTTGGATATTTGAGAATGCCTAATTGCATGGGCTTATTTCCAGCCTCTAACCACGGAAACACGGAGAAAAAACTTAAAATCTCACCTTACGCACTTTGAACATGTCGCCCTGAGTAAAACCACCGCGCAAAAAACGCAGTTCAAAGCGAAAGGGACAAAAGATTCAGCCGCAAATTACGCGGATTATCACGGATAGATTTAAAAATTCGCGCAAATTAGTGAAATCCGCGGCAAAAACGGTTTTGAAATTCCTTGTTCCTTAGCAGCGGAACGAAGGGTCTCTGAGACAATCGTAGAGGTTCTCACCTGCCCTAGCGGGCGGCGCTAGGGTCGCTTCGATCAGAACGACATTGCGTAAGGTGAGTTAAGTTAAAATCTAATTATGAAAATCCTCGCTGAAATCCACCGCGCGAAAGATATAAATATTCAAGGCAAAACGATTTGCCGAACCGCCGTCCGCGCCGTCATCCAACGCGGACGCAGCCTGCTGATGGTCTATTCCGCAAACGTAGGCGATTATAAACTTCCGGGCGGGGGCGTGGATGCGGGCGAATCGCACGAGCAGGCGCTGACGCGCGAATTGCGCGAAGAGTGCGGCGCGCAGCT
>JAQTWR010000355.1 GCA_028689195.1 Anaerolineales bacterium
ATCTGCTGCGAAATCCGTATGTGCCTGACCACGGACACAGCACAACGGACATCCGCGCCAGCGCGTTTTGGACTTGTTCGATATAGTCCGTGACTTTGACGCGCGGGTCGGCGGCTTCTATTTTTTTCAAGAGGTCAGGCGGATTGCTGCCAACCAGCCACAACTCTGCGTTGGGATGTTCGCGCCAAATTATCGGCATGATTTGCTCGTAACAAAATATCGCGTCCAGTTGATTGTGGCGGCTGCCCAGTCCGCCGTAGTACGCCAATCGCGGCGGATGCGCGGGACGCCATGAATACGCCCACGAAGAAATATCCACGCCCATCGGCGCGTAGAATATTTTGGTTTTGTCCGATATGCGTTGGGCGGTGTACTCCATCTCTGCGCGGTTGATGGCGATCAAACCGTCGAATTTTTTCCACGCTTCTTCCTCCCTTTTTTTATATTGCGAAATCGCCCAATCAGACCACCCGCGCAGCATAAACGTTTTTGCGGGCGGATGGCGCTTGTACGACTGCCAAAGGATATTGTGCATGTCTAAAACGCAGGGGATATTTTTTTGCCGAAAAACAGGAACGCTTTCAACGGCGTGCCAGTATTCGAATAAAGCAATGTCGAAACTTCTTTCATTCAACAGGGATGAAATTCTGCGCGGGGAAAATTCTAATTTGCCCGTTATATAATTTGAAAGTTTGAGTCCGGTGAAACCCGTATAGATCAAGGCTGCGGTCCTGTGGAATATCCGAGTGAAAATATTTTTGGAATATTTGGGAGGCAATAGAATCGCGTCGTCGACGTGTTCGAGCAGGCGGCTGCGAATCGAACCGTCGGCTGCAGTCAAAAACGTCACATGAAAATATTCGCGCAGGGCTTTCAGCGTGTACGCCACGCGCTGCTGCTGTCCCGCCGTTCCGGGAAATGGCAGCACGCTGGAAACGACGAGCAAGCGCGGTTTGGGCGGATTGGAATCAGTTACGGACATAATGCGTGGGCAACAATCATAACGCCTTCGTTGGTTGTTTCTCTTTGGTCTTCTTCCCGCAAGCGTTGGACTAATTCTTTGCGCGCAAACCAACCGTATTGATACGCCTGTCCGCCGATGCGTTTCTCGAATTCGCGCCGCGCCAATTCGCCTTTTAAGATTGGGCGGACTGAACGGACTTCAAAGCCCGCGTCTTCGAGTTTTTCGCGCAGCGACTCTACGGTGAAGTATTGGACGACGTGATGGTCGCGTTGGTGCTTCGCTTTCAAATCCGCATTTTGGATGGTGGCTAAAGAATCCACTGAAACATGCAACTGCCCGCCCGAACGGAGAATCCGTTTGGCTTCAGCGAGGACTTTTTCCAAATTATCAATGTGTTCCAAAACGCAAAAACTGAAAATATGATCCAACGATTTTTCCGGAAGTTGCAGCGCTTCTAATCTGTCGGCGTGAAATTCCAGCCGTTTTTTCAGCGGGCTGTTGCGGATATATCTGCGCGCCGCGCCGACCGCGTCGTCTAAAACATCCACGCCTACTGCCTTGCGGCAATGACGCGCCAGCGCCATCGTCCAAATCCCCGCGCCGCAGCCCAAATCCAAAATAGAATCATCTGACTGCAACTCGGCGGATTGGGTTACTTCAAGGTACTCGTAAATTTTGAGCGGATTATGCGTCATCCAAATTGTCGGCGGCGCGCCGATTTTGCGGCAAATCGCAAGCGGATAATTTCTCATGCTCGGTTTTCCTTCTCCAATTTATCGGCTGCGAGTTCGAGGAGTTTTTTGCCCGCTCGCATTCCCGATTGTCCGTCCAGCGCGCCGCCAAAAGTCGTGGTGATAAAAACTTGACGCGCTTCGTGAAGTTCGGCGGGATTGTTCAATCCGCGCTTTATCATTTCCCTTAAATCATGTTGAGAGTAGGCGACCATGACCGCTCCGCTCTTTGCGACCGCTTGATAGTGGTCGAAGTCAATGTGCCTTTTCCAGCGATAGTAATTTGGCAGGCTGCTTCCCGGCGGGTCGAATCCGATGTTGATTACGGGCTTATCCAGCATGAGCAGTTCGAGCGAAACGGTGGACGCGGGATTGATTCCGAGCGAACAATGGCGCAACAGGCTGGAGTAAATGAATAAATCTTCATACGCCGGAGTGAACCATTTTTTGTCCCATAATATTGGCGGAAATACCACGTCGGGAATTTTTTGACGCGCCAGATTTTCCATTTCGGGACTTGTGCCTTTTGCGTAAGTGCGGACAACCAGTTGCGGTTTTGGCGAGTCAATTTCCCGCAGCGCCTCGATCACTGTTTGAACATGGCGGTGTTCTTCGGGGAAATCTTGCGCCATGCCCGTTGTATATAAAACAAAAGGACGCGCAGGGTCCAGTCCCAAATCCGCGCACAACGCTTCGCGCGACAACAGGAAACGCGGATTGAAGTGAAAATCGAATTGCGGCGTTCCCGTAATGGTTATCTGCCCGGGTTTGATGGCGGGATATAGCGCGCGCAGTTGATCGCGCATCCCTCGATGCCAGACCAGATAATGATCGTAACGCGGCAGGATGCGTCCGCGCGAACTGAGGTTGTCCCACGAAAAAATAAACGTCGCGGCGCGGATTCCCATACTGCGCGCGATTCTTACGGGCAGTTCTCCTCTTGGCGCGTGGATGTGCGAACTGTTGAATACAAGGTCGGGCTTCAATCGCTCGAAGAGTTCGTTGAAATCGTTCGTCGGTTTGAGAAGCAGACTTAATTGATTTTCCAAAAACGTCAGGAAGGTCAAGGTCGGACGGTTTGCCAGCAAATAAATGAAGGCTTTCCAAATGGCGTGAGCGGTTTTTGCCGCGAATGTCGGCGGCGTTTGCGCGTCCAGCGTTTCCCATTTGTTTTTGACCTTTTCCGTCCACAACCAACGATAATGCGCGTAATGGATGACTTCTCTTAAATGCCTTACTATGGGACTTTCGGCGTATTCGCGCAGCTCGATGATTTCATCCGCGCCGCGTTGGAACTTCTCGTCGGTGATGACGGAGAGCAGCGTCACTCTGGCGTTTTCCTTCAATATTTTCAATGTGTCGGAGTATAGAAAATTCCGCGCGGATTCGCCGCGCGCAATGATAAGAACGATGTGAGGTTTAGCCGAAGTTGTCATGGTTTTTGACTTTTTGTCAGCGCCTGTTTCCACGCGGATAAATACGCGTATTTGAAAACGTAAGTTGGAGTCAGGAGGGGAACTTTCAGCAACGACTTGACGGACTCGAAACGATTGCCCGTCGCCTTTGCAAATTTTACAAATCCGCTGGCTTTGAAGTATCGGGCGTTTTGGCTTCGCATTTTATCTTGCCTTGCTTCGCCGTTCATGCTTTCAATATATAAGCGCGCGAATTCCTCTGCAAACAAAATAA
>JAQTWR010000029.1 GCA_028689195.1 Anaerolineales bacterium
ATACGATATAGCGCCAAAAGCCCCAGAGTAATGAGCAGTTTGGAGCGAATGTCTTCCGACTTCCAAAGGTAACGCCAGCCTGAAAAGGTGGTCTTCATACAAAATATCCTTTGATTAAGGTTAGGCGATCAATTCCACGGAACCGCCAGCCTTTTCGATCTTGGCTTTGGCGCCTGCGCTCACGCGATGAACGCGCACTTTAAGGGCTACGGTCATCTCGCCGCGTCCCAACACAACAACGGGGTTGCGAAGGTCGCGCAAAAGATGCGCATTGTCGAGGGTTTCGGGAGTAACATCCGCATTGGCTTGGAACGCCTGCGAAAGTTGATCGAGGTTGACTTCGTTAAAAGTAACCTGATTGGGCGGGGTGAATCCTTCACCGCGCATAAAGGGCAGGCGGCGGAAGAAAGGCAGGTTGCCGCCCTGACGGTACATGTGACCGCCTTCGCCAGAACGCGCACCCGCGCCTTTGGTGCCGCGTCCCGCAGTCTTACCCTGCCCTGCCGAGATGCCGCGCCCGACTCGCTTGCGATTTTTCTTTGACCCAGGATTGGGCGCTAAATCGTGTAGTTTCATAATTAACCTACTCTTCGATCTTGAGCATGTGGATGACTTTGTTCAACATACCGCGCAACGCGGGATGATCCTTATGCTCGACAGTTTGATGTAAACGGCGTAAACCCAACGCTTTGATCGTTGCTTTCTGATCCTTGGTAAAGCCGATATCGCTTTTAACCCAAGTGACGCGCAGGGTCTTGCCTGACGTTTCCTTCTTAGGCATGTTTCTTTCTCCGTTCCCAAAATGGCGCGAGTTCTTCGGCGCGTTTTCCGCGGCGAGCCGCTTCAACGGCGGGCGAACGCAAACCGTCTAAAGCGCCAAAGGTCGCCATTACTACGTTCAGCACATTCGCGCTGCCCATAGATTTGGTGAGAATATCGCGCACGCCGGCAACTTCCAAAACAGCGCGCACGCCGCCTGCCGCGATAACGCCCGTTCCAGCAGACGCGGGTTTCAAGAAAACTTTCGCGCCCGCCACCTTTCCCAGCGATTCGTGCGGGATGGTGGTGTTGAAAAGGTTTACTTCGCGCAGGTCTTTGCGGGCGCGTTCGGAGGCTTTGCGCATGGCGTCGGGAACGGCGTTTGCCTTCCCTACGCCCATGCCGATTGTGCCTTTTTTGTCGCCGACAACGACAGTCACGCGGAATTGAAAGCGGCGACCGCCTTTGACGACTTTTGCAACGCGGGCGATTTCGATAACGCGTTCTTCAAAATCGTCTTGCGGCTCAAATTGTTGTTGCTTTTCAAATTTCTTTTCTGCCATATTTTCTCCATGCAGCAACGACTTTCGTCATTGCATGACATTTTAGAATTGCAAGCCGCCTTCGCGCGCGCCTTCAGCCAAGGCTTTCACGCGTCCAACATATCGGAAGCCGCCGCGGTCGAACACAACAGACGAAATTCCTTTGGATTTGGCGCGTTCTGCAACGGCTATTCCAATGGCTTTAGCCTGTTCGGTCTTCTTCAAACCCTTCATCTTCTCGCGCAGTTCTTTATCTACTGTCGAGGCGGAGACGAGGGTGTTGCCTTCCATATCGTCAATGACTTGGGCATAAATCCCTGAGAGACTCTTGAACACAGCCAGACGCGGGCGGCTGGTAGCGCCAAATACGGTCTTGCGGACGCGGATATGGCGGCGTTCACGAGCGAGAGAACGATTTTTCTTAGCCATAGCTTACTTGGCTCCTTTTCCGGCTTTACCGGCTTTACGGCGAACGCGTTCGCCCAAGTAGCGCAAACCTTTGCCGTGATACGGCTCGGGCGGACGTACTTTGCGAATATTCGCGGCGGTCTGTCCAACCAATTCTTTATCGAAGCCCAACACCTTGATCTGGCGGGTCTTCGCGTCCGTTTCAAATGATACGCCGGTCGGGGGTTCCATCTTAACCGGGTGTGAATAACCAACAAAAAGGGCAAGGGTCTTCCCTTCCATTTCAGCGCGGTATCCCACGCCTTCCACTTGGAGAACGACTTCAAAACCCTTGCTTACGCCGTGAATCATATTTGCGAGCACGGCGCGTGTAGTTCCATGCAAAGCGCGCTCGGCGGGGTTTTCCGAATTGCGGGTGATGTTCAACTGATTGTTCTCCATCTTGATGCCAATCAAGGGGGAAAACGCTCGTTTCAACTCGCCTTTGGGTCCCTTTACGCGAACGTCAACGCCGTTCACGTCCACCTGCACGCCGCCGGGAATATCTACTGGCAAACGACCAATTCTAGACACAGTAAACCTCCTACCAGACCTTGCAGATGATTTCGCCGCCCACGCCCAACTGTCGAGCGCGTACGCCTGTCATAACGCCCTTGGGGGTCGAGAGTATGGCAACGCCAATGCCCGAAAGCACCCAGGGAATATCCGTCTTTTTGGTGTAGATGCGGCGTCCGGGTCTGCTAACGCGCTCCAACCCCGAAAGCACAGGACGACGCTCGCGGCGTTCGCCCACGTATTTGATCTTGACGCGCAGGAATTTCTGCGCTTCAATTTCGCCGTCCACCACTTCATAACCTTCGAGAAAGCCTTCGTCCTTCAAAATTTTGGCGATCTCTAATTTGATCTTTGAGTTCGGCATTGCAACTTGAGCGTGACCTGCAAGCACAGCGTTGCGAATGCGGGTTAGCATATCAGCGATTGGGTCAGTAAATGACATAATCTACCTCCTCCGGTTACCAAGACGCCTTAACGACGCCGGGAATTTTTCCCGTCAACGCTAATTCACGGAAGCAGATACGGCACAACCCAAAGCGACGGATATATCCGCGCGGACGTCCGCAACGCTGACAGCGGTTCCGAACTTGCACCGCGTATCTGCGGCGCAGTTCACGATATTGCATACATTTTTTTGCCATAGGTTAAGCATCCTTCTTGCTAATGAACGGCATTCCGAGCGCTTTCAATAATGCGCGCGCCTGATCGTCGGTGCCGGCTGAGGTCACGATGGTGACTTCCATGCCGCGCAGTTTGTCGATTTTGTCATACTCGATCTCGGGGAAGACCAGTTGGTCTTTCAAGCCGAGCGTGTAGTTTCCGCGACCGTCGAACGCGTTCGCCGACACGCCGCGAAAATCGCGGACGCGGGGCAGCGCGATATTAATCAGGCGGTCAATGAAAGCCCACATGCGGGGTCCGCGCAGGGTCACTTTCGCGCCGATGAGACGTCCCTCGCGCAATTTGAAGTTCGCGATGCTCTTGCGCGCTTTTGTCTGAATGGGTTTCTGACCGGTAATCTGAGTCAAATCTGCGGTGGCGGCGTCGAGCGCTTTGGGGTTATCCATCGCTTCGCCTAAACCGATATTGACGACGATCTTTTCGATGCGGGGCACCTGCATCACGTTCTTGAAGCCAAACGACTTGAACAAGGCTGGCGCTACTTCATTGTTATAGAGTTCTTGCATTCTGTTCATCTTTATCGCTCCATAGCCTAATCAATCGCGGCTTCGCAGTTCTTGCAGACGCGATGAGCGCCGGTTTCGTCGCGTTGAACGGCAACGCGCGTGGGTTCGCCGCATTTCGGGCAAACCAGCATGACGTTGGAAATGTCAATCGGTCCTTCAAATTGAATTCTGCCCGCGTCAAGGTTGCGTCCAGCTTGAGTCTGCACTTGCTTCTGGTGTTTAGTGCGGATATTCGCGCCCTGCACGACCACGCGGCGGCTGTCAAGCATCACGTTGATTACCTCGCCGCGTTTGCCTTTATCTTCCAGCTTGCCGCTGATGATTTCTACTGTATCGCCTTTTCGAATCTTTACTTTCATTCTTTGCTCCTACAGCACTTCCGGGGCAAGCGACACGATCTTCATGTAGCCCTTGTCGCGCAATTCGCGCGCAACGGGTCCAAAGATGCGCGTGCCTCTCGGGTTTTCGCCGTCAGCATCGAGGATGACTGCGGCGTTATCGTCAAAGCGGATGTAAGAACCGTCTTCGCGGCGCCATTCTTTGGTGCAGCGCACAATGACCGCTTTTACAACTTCGCTTTTCTTTATCGAGCCTTGCGGCGCGGCGGCTTTCACGGTGGCAACTACAACATCCCCAATCGAGCCATACTTGCGTCTGGAACCGCCCAAGACGTGGATGACGAGCAATTCGCGCGCGCCGGTGTTATCCGCCACTTTCAATCGAGATTCATGTTGAAGCATGGCTTATTCTCCTACGCCCTGATCGGCGGTGCGAATCTCGCGCTTGACGACGGACTCAACCGCCCAGCGTTTGTCGCGGGAGAGCGGGCGGGTTTCCACAATCTGAACCTCATCACCCATTTGGCAGCCGATCTCGTCGTGGGCTTTTACGCGCATACTCGAGAACACCACTTTCTTATATAACGGGTGGCGGTATTTGCGGGTAATTTCAACCACGACGGTTTTTGTCATTTTGTTACTGGTTACAACGCCAGTCAGACGACGACGATTGTTCATTTTGCACCTTCCACAGCGGCGCGTTGAGTTTCGCGCAGAATCGTTTCCATGCGGGCGATCTCGCGGCGTAAACTTCGCATACGGCTCGGGTCAATCAATTGACCGCTTACCTGCTGGAAACGCAATTTCATCATCTCGTCATGCGAATCCGATATTTTTGCGCGGATTTCTTCTGCCGCCATTTTGCGGATTTCTTCTGTTTTTATTTTCTTCATAGTTTATTCTCCTTCAACCTCTCGACTCACAACTTTGGTCTTGATGGAGAATTTGTATTGAGCGCTTTTCAACGCCGCAAGAGCGATGTCTGCCGACAATCCGCTGACCTCGAACATAATGCGTCCGGGTTTGACGGGGGCGACGTAATACTCCACGTTGCCTTTACCTGAACCCATGCGGGTTTCCGGCGGTTTGTGAGTGTACGGCTTGGCTGGGAAAATGCGGATCCAGATTTTGCCGCGGCGTTTCATCCCGCGCACAATGGTGCGGCGAGCCGCTTCGATTTGTCGGGCTGTAATCCAGCCCGGTTCCAACGCTTGCAGACCGTAATCGCCGAAGGAAATTTCCGCCCCGCGAAGGGCTTTTCCTGTCATACGACCGCGCATCTGTTTGCGCCACTTTACACGTTGTGGCATCAACATATCAAATACCTCATCTCAGGCTGCGCCGCGGTTATTCGCTGACGTACACGCCTTCCGTTGTTTCGACTTTTTCTTCCACTTCAGGCTTGGCTTCGCCTTTATAGATCCAGACCTTGATGCCGATTTGACCATAGGTGGTTAGCGCTTCGGTTGTGGCAAAGTCTAAATTTGCGCGCAGGGTCTGCAAAGGTACGCGACCTTCGCGCAGCCACACGTCGCGGGACATTTCAGCGCCGCCGAGACGACCACCCACCAGAATTTTGATTCCTTCGGCGCCTTGTTTGATGGCTTGTTGGATGGCGCGTTTCATAGCGCGGCGGTAAGCGATACGCCGTTCGAGCTGATCGGCGATATTTTTGGCGACCAACATCGCGTCGGTATCGGGCGAGGAAATCTCTTTGATGTCGAGGTCTATTTTCTTCCCGATCAAAGATTCGAGCGCCGAGCGGATTTTCTTTACGCCTTCGCCTTTTCTACCGATCAAAATGCCGGGTTTCGCGGTGTGCAGCGAAATGCGGACCTTGCCGGGCGTGCGTTCAACGTCAATGCGAGAGATGCCAGCCTTGCCGTCTAAAATCGCGTCGGGCATTTGCTTGCGAAGTTCGCGGACCTTTGCGCTCGCGGCGGCTCCGCCTTTTGAGAATTTGCCAAGCAACAGAGAGCGGATGGCAAAATCTTGATGCAATTGCTGACGATAAGCGCTGCCCTCTGCAAACCAGCGACCGCCCCAAGGCTGGTTAATTCCGAGACGAAAACCAATAGGATGTACTTTACGACCCATACAATTCTCCTTACGCTCCGCGCTCGCGTAACACAACGGTTACATGCGAGCTGCGGCGTAACACCGGCTTGAAACGACCGCGCGCGCCGAAGCGTCTCCACTTGCGGGTAGGCGCTTCGTCAGCGGTAATTTTGGCTACATATAAGTCGTCGCGGCTGACGCCAAAGTTTTCTTCGGCGTTGGCTACGGCAGAAGCAACCAATTTGCTCACAGGCAGCGCGGCGCGTTTGTTCACAAAGCGCAGGATTTCCAACGCTTCGGTTGCGCTCTTGCCGCGCACCATATCGATGACGATGCGAACTTTTTGCGCGGAGAGGGAAAGGTGGCTAATTTTTGCGTGAATATCAGACATTTCTCAATCTCCTTACGCAGATTTCTCGCTGGTCTGGTGACCGCGGAATGTGCGTGTTGGCGCAAATTCGCCCAAACGATGTCCAACCATGTTTTCGGTAATGTAGATCGGCACATGGCGGCGTCCATCATGCACGGCGATGGTGTGCCCCACCATCTGAGGAAATATCACAGAAGCGCGACTCCAAGTGCGGACGACTTTCTTTTCATTTTTTTGATTCATAGCCTCGATGCGCTTGAGAAGTTTAGTCTCAATGAAGGGGCCCTTTTTCAATGATCTTGACATATATGCGTACCTCGTCTAATTCTTAGCGGCTCGTCTTACTGCGACGGCGCACAATGTACTGGTCGGTCTTCTTGTTGCGTCGGGTTTTCTTACCGAGCGTGGGTTTACCCCAGGGGCTCTTGGGACCCGAAAGACCAACTGGTTGACGACCTTCACCGCCGCCATGAGGATGATCGCGCGGACTCATCGCGGTACCGCGAACGGTCGGACGAATACCTAAGTGGCGTTTGCGTCCAGCCTTACCAAGTTTGATATTGCTGTGATCAAGATTGCCAATTTGACCAATGGTCGCGTAACAAACTTGATGAATGAGACGCACTTCGCCTGAGGGCATACGCACTTGGGCAAAATCGCCTTCTTTAGCCAGTAGTTGAGCCGCGCCCCCCGCCGTACGAACCATCTGCGCGCCCTTGCCTTCTTTCATTTCAATATTGTGGATCAACGTACCCACAGGGATATTGCTAATTGGAAGATGATTGCCCGGACGAATTTCAGCGGTAGGACCAGACATAACGGTATCGCCGACTTTCACGTCCAACGGCGCGATGATGTAACGCTTCTCGCCGTCCACATAAAAGAGAAGGGCAAGGCGGGCTGTGCGATTCGGATCATATTCAACCGCGGCAATACGCGCGGGAATGCCGTGTTTTTCGCGTTTGAAATCTACGATGCGGATAAAGCGACGCGCGCCGCCGCCGCGATGTCGAACGGTTACGCGACCTTGCGCGTTTCGTCCGCCGTGGCGCGGTCTGGTAACCAACAAGGCGCGTTCAGGCGTAGATTTAGTAATTTCTTCAAATGTGTAACCCGTCATGCCGCGCGTGCCGGGGGTTACGGGTTTATATTTCTTGACAGCCATTATTGCACCCCTTCAAAAATCTCGAGGGGTTTGCTTCCCTCGGCAAGGGTTATGATCGCCTTCTTATACCCGGCGCGACGCACTAACAAACGACGAGAACGAGTGCGGCGGCTGCGTTTCGCAGGCGCATTGAGAATATTCACGCGCGCCACAGTGACATCGAACAGCGTTTCGACTGCGTCTTTCACCATGGTGCGGGTCGCCTTATCCGCGACGACAAAAGCATACTGACCTAACTTGCCCGATTGACGATTCGTTTTCTCAGTAACCAATGGGCGGACGAGGACATTATAAAAATTAGACATGTCTCTCTCCTTTATCCAAGATGCGCGACAAGCGCGTCAATTGTTTTCACAGGCAGGACGACTTTATCAAAGCCAAGCACGTCGCGCACATTCAAGTAGCTGGCGAGCAAAACTTTGGCGCCTTCGATGTTATCGGCAGAGCGCATCACAAAGTCGTAACTTTGGTCTTTAGCGGGCATCAACACCAAAGCGCTGGATGAACCGACCAAATTGCCAAGAGCCTCGACCATCAGGCGCGTCTTCGGCTCCTTGAGATCGAAACCGTCAACAACCACAATGGAGGCTTCTGCGGCTTTGACAGATAACGCCGAACGCAATGCGGCTAGGCGCATTTTCTTCGGCATACGCTGCTCGTAGCTGCGCGGATGCGGGGTATGGATACGACCGCCGCCCACCCATTGCGCGGCATTCGTAGATCCCTGACGGGCGTGGCCCGTTCCCTTCTGCTTCCACGGTTTTCTTCCGCCGCCCGCAACTTCTGAACGGACTTTTGTCTGATGCGTTCCAAGACGCGCATTCGCCATTTGGCGCGTATACGCCTGATGCATCAGGTCTAAATTAATAACGGCTTCAAAGACTTGCGCGGGTAATTCAACCTCGCTGGTCTTATTGCCTTTCAAATCAAGAACATCTACTTTCATGGTTAATCAGCTCCCGTTTCCTCGCGCTTATTGCTTGCGCGACTCCTTGATCATGACGAGGCTGCCCTTACCGCCGGGAACCGCGCCATTAATGGCGAGTAGATTGCGCTCCGCATCCACCATGACAACTTTGATATTCTGGACGGTAACGCGATCTACACCCATGTGACCCGAGCTGCGCGCGCCTTTATAAACACGACCCGGCGTCGTACCCGAGCCGCGAGAACCGGGCGCGCGATTACGGTCAGACGTGCCGTGTGTAGCGTTCATACCATGGAAGTGGTAACGCTTTACAACGCCAGCAAAACCCTTACCCTTGCTAACGCCAATCACATCGACGCGTTCGCCAACAGCAAAAGCGTCAGCGACTGTGACTTTATCGCCAACGCTAAGCCCATGATTTTTTGCGTGAAATTCGCGCAGGAAGCGCACAGGTGAAATTTCCTTGGCTTTCAAGTGTCCCAATTCGCCATTTGTAAGACGCTTGGGATTCACTTCGCCAAAGCCCAGTTGCACCGATGAATAACCTTCCTTTTCGGGCACACGAATCTGGGTAACGTAACACGGCCCAGCTTCGATGAGCGTTACCGTAAAGGCAATACCTTGCTCATCGAAGATCTGGGTCATGCCGATCTTCTTACCAATTAGCCCTTTCAACATACTCAATTTTCTCCTTTAGAAAATATTGACGAGACTGTCAACCGGGGCAACGGTTGCATCATCTCCGTACGGCGCAGTCAGTAGGTTCGGGAAGCGAAGCGTCTTGCTTCGCGCGAGAACCATCTCTTATGCCGTCTTAATTAAACAAGCGAGTAAAAATAGATCGCTCGTCGTATTAACTTTTTTCAACGTCCAATTTAGATCTTGATCTCAATATCAACGCCCGCAGGCAGGTTCAAACGCATTAACATGTCAATCGTTTTTGAATCAGGATCCAAAACGTCAATCAAACGATTGTGTGTGCGGATTTCGAAATGCTCATGCGAGTCCTTGTCAATAAATGCAGAGCGACGTATTGTAAAGCGTTCTATCTTACTTGGCAAGGGTACGGGACCCACTACTTGAGCGCCCGTACGCTCTGCCGTCTCGACAATACGCTTCGCAGATTGATCGAGAACGCGATGATCATACGCCTTAAGGCGGATACGAATTTTTTGTTTTGCCATCATCTCTCACCTTACTCAACGATCTTGGTAACGACGCCTGCGCCGACGGTCAAGCCGCCTTCGCGAATGGCGAATTTCGAACCTTGCTCCAACGCCACCGGCACGATCAATTCCACGTTCAGGTTCACGTTGTCGCCAGGCATGACCATTTCCACGCCTTCAGGCAGCGTGATGTCGCCCGTCACATCCATCGTGCGGATGTAGAACTGCGGACGATACCCGCTGAAGAACGCCTTGTGGCGTCCGCCTTCTTCCTTCTTCAACACGTACACTTCCGCCAGAAACTTCTTGTGCGGCGTCACGCTCTTCGGCTTCACCAGCACCTGCCCGCGTTCCACGTCTTCGCGCTCAATCCCGCGCAGCAAAATGCCCGCGTTATCTCCAGCCATGCCTTCGTCCAGCGATTTGTGGAACATCTCGATGCCCGTCACCACTGACGTTTTCGTCTCGCGCAATCCAACGATTTCTATCGGGTCGCCCACTTTCACTACGCCGCGATCTATGCGTCCCGTTACCACCGTCCCGCGTCCCTTGATCGAGAACACGTCTTCCACCGCCATCATAAACGGCTTTTCCGTTTCGCGTTTCGGTTCCGGGATATATTCGTCCACCACGCGCAGTAATTCTTTGATGCATGCATATTCCGGAGCGTTCGGATCCGTGCTTGCGCTGTCCAACGCCACCTTCGCGGAGCCGCGCACGATCGGCGTCGTGTCGCCAGGGAAGCCGTAACTGCTCAACAACTCGCGCAGTTCCAACTCCACCAGTTCCAGCAGTTCCGGGTCGTCCATCATGTCCACTTTGTTCAAAAACACCACGATAGACGGCACTTCCACCTGGCGCGCAAGAAGCACGTGTTCGCGCGTCTGCGGCATCGGTCCATCGGGCGCTGCAACCACCAAGATCGCGCCGTCCACCTGCGCCGCGCCCGTGATCATGTTCTTGATGTAGTCGCGGTGACCCGGCATGTCCACATGCGCGTAATGCCGCTTGTCCGTTTGATATTCCACGTGCGCGATGTTGATCGTAATCCCGCGCGCTTTTTCTTCCGGCGCGTTGTCAATCTGATCGTATGCGCGGAAATCCGCCTGCCCTGAGAAGCCGGCTACTTTCGTGATCGCCGCCGTCAAGGTCGTCTTTCCGTGGTCAATGTGACCCATCGTGCCTACGTTCAAGTGCGGTTTGCTTCGGTCAAATTTTGCCTTCGCCATTGTCTAAACTCCTTAATTAGAAAAAAAACAATTATGCTTTTAAGATTTCTTCTGCCACCGACTGCGACACTGGCGCGTAGTGGTCAAATTCCATATTGAAGACGCCGCGTCCCTGTGTGGCAGAGCGGAGCTGGGTTGCGTACCCAAACATTTCCGCCAAAGGAACCATCGCGCGAACGGCTTGCGCGTTTCCCGGACGAACATCCATACCTTGAATCAAACCTCGGCGGCTGTTAATTTGCCCCATGACGTCTCCAAGATACTCTTCGGGACCGACAACTTCCACCTTCATCATCGGCTCAAGCAAAATGGGATGCCCTTTTTGCACGCCTTCCTTGAAGCCCAAAATAGCAGCCATCTTGAACGCCATTTCGCTCGAGTCAACCTCATGGAAAGATCCGTCAATCAACGTGACTTTTATATCAACAACGGGGTAACCCGCAAGCACGCCGCCTTCAGCGGCTTCTTTGACGCCTTTTTCGATTGGGTTGATGTATTCCTTAGGAATAGCCCCGCCCACGATTTTATTTTCAAACACAATACCGCTTCCGCGTTCGCCGGGCTCTAAGGAAAATACGACATGACCATATTGACCCTTACCGCCAGACTGCTTGGCGTATTTGTAATTGACTTCTTTAACGGGTTTTGTAATCGATTCGCGGAATGCGACGCGCGGAGCGCCGACGTTTGCTTGAACTCTAAATTCGCGCAACAAGCGATCAACGATAATATCAAGATGCAGTTCTCCCATTCCTCTAAGGATGGTTTGACCTGAATCTTCATCTGAATTTACATGAAGCGTAGGATCTTCTTCCGCCAACTTACGGAGAGCCTCCCCCATTTTCTCTTGATCAGAAGAGCTCTTTGGTTCGATTGCAATTGAAATAACAGGCTCCGGGAATGAAATAGTCTCAAGAACAAGAGCCTTTGTGTCGCAAAGCGTATCGCCTGTGAAACTTTCTTTGAAGCCTAGCACTGCGCCGATGTCGCCTGCGCGGATTTCCGCCACGTCTTCGCGATGATCCGCATGCATACGAATCAAACGTCCGATACGTTCTTTCTTGCCTTTTTTGGTTGAATTCTGTACGGTTTGACCTTGGCTCAAAACACCGGAATAAACGCGGACATACGCAAGACGCCCAACATAAGGATCGGTTACGATTTTGAAAACCAAAGCGCCCAAAGGAGCATCATCCTGCGCCGCTATTTCAAAAGTGGCTTCGGGATCGCCGGGCTCGGATACGGTCAAAGTCGGTTTATCCGCCGGAGAGGGAAGGTAATCAATTACGGCGTCCAACAAAACCTGCACGCCTTTATTCTTTAATGAAGAACCGCAAAATACAGGAGCCGCCTTTGTGGCAAGAACGCCCTTGCGAAGCGCAAGTTTCAATTCCTCAACGCTAATTTCCTGAGCCTCGAGGAACTTCATGGTCAATTCATCGTCTAATTCGGCGATCTTTTCGACCATCTTGGCGCGCGCTTCTTGCGCCTGTTGTAACATATCGGCGGGAATTTCTATAACCTTCGGGGCTTTTCCAAGATCATCTTCCCAGATAGTCGCGGTCATCGAGAGAAGGTCAATCATGCCCTTGAAAGTGGCTTCAAATCCGATCGGGATTTGCATCGGAATTGGATTCGCGCCTAAACGGTCAATAATCGTTTCGATAGTGCGTTCGTATGAAGCGCCAACACGATCCATCTTGTTGACAAAACAAATGCGCGGCACGCCATAACGGTCAGCCTGACGCCAAACGGTTTCAGATTGCGGCTCGACGCCTTGAACTGCGTCAAAGACAACCACGCCCCCATCTAACACGCGCAGGGAGCGTTGAACTTCGGCGGTGAAATCAATATGCCCGGGAGTATCAATAATATTGACTTGATAGCCCTTCCACTCCGCGGAGACAGCCGCCGACACAATGGTAATTCCACGCTCGCGCTCCTGAACCATCCAGTCGGTAACTGTTGTGCCTTCATCCACCGAACCAATGCGGTGCGTCATGCCGGTATAGAACATGATACGCTCGGTAGTGGTTGTTTTCCCGGCGTCGATGTGGGCAATAATGCCTATATTTCGGTATTTTTCCAGCGGATGCGTACGTGCCATTAACTACTCTTCCTTAACTTTTAGATAAAAAAATTAAACGCGATAATGGGAGAAAGCGCGGTTAGCTTCCGCCATTTTGTGTGTTTCGTCACGCTTACGAATAGCCGAGCCTGTTTCATTAAAGGCGTCAATCAATTCGGAAGCAAGTTTATCGGAGAACGATTTGCCGGAGCGGTCGCGCGCAGCGCCAAGAATCCAGCGCAATGCAAGCGTGGTGCGACGATCGGAAGAAACTTCCATCGGGACTTGATAGGTAGCGCCACCCACGCGACGCGGGCGAACTTCCATCGCGGGACCGACATTCTTCATCGCAGCCTCAAAGACGTCCAACGGATTCTTTTCGGTGCGTTCTTTAATCAAATCCATCGCATCGTAAATTAAACGAACGGCGGCGCTTTTCTTGCCCTTCTTAAGTACGTGCTGAACCATTGTCTGCACTTGGACGCTATTAAAACGGGTGTCGGGAAGGATTTCCCGCTTCTCAGGTTTTGCTCTTCGCATGGTTTATGACTCCATCTGATAGATTACTTCGGACGCTTCGCGCCGTATTTTGAACGCGCTTGTTTACGATTGGCAACGCCCGTGGTGTCTAAAGAGCCGCGCACGATGTGATAACGCACGCCGGGCAAGTCTTTCACACGACCGCCGCGAACCAAAACTACAGAGTGTTCCTGCAGTTGATGTCCTTCGCCGGGAATGTAAGCCGTGACTTCGATGCCATTGGTCAGACGCACGCGCGCAATTTTACGCAGCGCCGAATTAGGCTTCTTGGGAGTCATGGTACGAACGACAGTGCAAACGCCGCGTTTTTGAGGCGCGCCTTTATCCTGTCTTACGCGGCGCTGCTTGAAGCTGTTCAAGGTGAACTGCAGAGCGGGCGCTTTGCTTTTTGTCTTTTTGCTTTTGCGGCCCTTGCGGACCATTTGATTTACTGTCGGCACAGTAGCCTCCGATTAAAAAAATCTTTCATAATTACGCTTGGATATTCGCAAGAAATGAGACCATCAACAACCTTTCCTGATGGCCTCATTTGTGTTTAGCTGCCAATTGAGTCGAGCGGGGGGAAAGCCGCTCTTGCTTTCTGGGCATCGGCGGATTAGTTTATGACGCCAACCCCGGTCCGTCAATAGA
>JAQTWR010000356.1 GCA_028689195.1 Anaerolineales bacterium
ACAGTGGCTTGGGCGTAAACAACGGGGAAATCCGCCTGTTCTTCGGTCGCGCCAAGTTCGATAAATAAATCAAAGGTTTCGTTAAGCACGCGCGCGGGTTCGGCGTCTTTGCGATCCACTTTATTGATGACGACAATCGCTTTATGTCCCATCGCAAGCGCTTTCTTTAATACGAAACGCGTTTGAGGCATAGGACCTTCAGCCGCATCTACAAGCAACAGCACGCCGTCTACCATGTTCATTACGCGCTCTACTTCGCCGCCGAAATCGGCATGTCCGGGCGTATCCACAATATTGATTTTGATCGGCTTATTGGTGGCGGGATCGACAAGGGTAATGGCGGTATTCTTGGAAAGGATGGTAATGCCGCGCTCGCGCTCGAGGTCGTTTGAATCCATCACGCGCTCTTCAACGCGTTGGTTTTCGCGGAACGTGTGCGATTGCGCAAGCAAGCCGTCTACAAGGGTGGTTTTGCCGTGATCGACGTGAGCGATGATGGCGATATTACGGAGGTCGGTTCGTTCGATTTGCATAGTTGCTTCTCTAATTCTCTATTGGATTGTTGAGTAAAAGTGTACCGCGTACACAGTAGTCTAATGAGACTGACATAAAAAATCCTCGACCGATAGGGACCGAGGACTTTGGTTCTCAGGCGTGCGGGGTCTAACTTATGGAACCCACATTGGAATTCTTATAACTCCAATGTGGGCATTGGGAGCCTGATGGGGTTCGAACCCACAACATCCACATCCACAGTGTGGCGCTCCGCCGATTGAACTACAGGCTCCATAATTGAACGGGCGAGATTATATCATCAGGCTTGAAGGCTCGCAAGGATTTTTTGGATGGATTCAAAAGCGGATGCGCGCGCGACTATCGTTTGCTCGCCGTTCGCCAGATTTTTAATCGCCACCCGATTCTGCGCGATTTCGTCCGGTCCCAATGTGACCGCCACGCGCGATTTCATCTTATCGGCGAATTTGAACTGCTTTTGAAGTTTCGCGGGTTCGGGATAGCACAACACCTTCAAGCCTGCGCGACGAAGTTCTGCGGCTAAGGAATACGATTCGCGCAAAAGGCTTTCTTCAAAAACGGTGACGAGCACCGGCGCGGGGCTGGGCGTAAATTCGGGCAGGAGGTCTTTTTCTTTGAGGACGATTCCCATGACTACATCGCCCATCGCAAAACCGACGCCCGATAACGGCTGACCGCCCACATCGGCGAGCAAGTTATCGTAACGTCCGCCGCCAAGAATAGCGCGCTTGACCGACCCGCTCGTATCGAAGGCTTCAAAGACCGTGCCTGTGTAATACAAGAGTCCGCGCATAATGTTCGGATCGAATTTTACGTATTCGCTCACGCCCAGCGCTTCCAACGCGGAGAACAAGCGAGTCAGTTCTTCGCTATTTTTCCAAAGTTCAAAATTACCGAGAATATTTTTTAAGCCGTCCAATTGCGTTTGCGATAAGCCAAGTTCAAGCGCGTAAGAATCCCATTTTGCGGATTCCATTTTGGAACGGCGGTCTACAAGGTTGGAAACGTCCATGCGTTTTTCAGTAGAAATAGCAAGCGCGTCGAATTCAGAATCCATGAGGCGGCGATTATTAACATATATAGTCGCCAACTCCGGGGTCAGTCCAACTGAGCGCAGGAAAGTCGCGGCGACGGCGATTAATTCCGCGTCGGCTTCGGGCGAATTGACGCCAAGCATATCCAAATTCCACTGGAAGAATTCGCGGCTGCGTCCCTTTTGCGGCTGCTCATAACGCCAAAAAGGACCGAACGACCACCAACGCGCAGGGAAGGTTAACTCGCCTTGTTTGGCGGCAATCATGCGCGCCAGACTCGGCGTGAGTTCGGGGCGCAGCGTGACAAAATCTCCGCCGCGATCTTGAAAAGTGAACGATTGCTTCTTAACGAGTTCCTCGCCTGATTTTGCGGCGTAAAGGTCAATAGCCTCGATGAAAGGACCGTCATATTCTTGATAGCCAAAAGATTGCGAAGCCGCGCGGACTTTTTCGTAAATGAAATTACGAAGCGCCATTTCTTCGGGATAAAATTCACGCGTGCCTTTTACTGTTTGAATTTTGCTGCTCATGTTTGCTCCAATCCCTGCATTCTATCACGGGTTTTGCAACGGACATCGCAAAGGCAAACGAGGCGAGCGAACGTATACATAAACGGGGTCTGTCTGCACAAACACTGCCAGCGCGTTTATAAACGTTTGATTTCTACACCCGATGATGATAACGTCTGCGGCTTGCGGCGCGAACTTGGGTCTTTTTTCATTCGCCACGATTATGTTTTCAACGCCGCCAACGCCATAAGGACCGATTGTCAGAAACGCCAACCGCGAATAATTCAACGTCATGTATGGGTAGACTTGTTTTGATTCGCCTTTTTTTGCGCGGTAATAGCGCGGATACAGCATCCGACCCTCAATTAATACGGCGTTGGGGTCCGACAGGAATTTCGTCAATTGAGCGCGAGATAACTTCGCCTGCGCGAGCGAGCCTTGTTGTTGCAACACGGCAAGCGTTTCGTATCGGGCGCGCTTTTGATAAATTGGCTCAAAGGGCATTTCGGCGGCCGGGATCAAAGAACCGATCATAAAGACAGCCGCAAGAGACGCAAACGCCTTAAAGTATTGCGCCTTTGGCAGAGCGGGAACTTCTGGTTGTGCATCTTCAACAAGAGGCGTAACGCCGATGTAGCGCAATGCCCAAAGCGCAAGTTGCAGCAATCCCAGCATGTAATAAATACACACGACCCAATCCACAGGCGTAATGTAACGTCCGCCAGAAGTTAAAGCCAGCGCATTAGACGAAAGGTAAGCCAAAAAGAGGACTACGGGCAAAGAGCCAATTAACTTATTACGTTCCCATGCCGCCGCAATTCCCAGAGCGATCAAGGTCAGGTTGATCGCAATGAAAACGCTTTGCGCTAAGCTAACGCCGCCAACCCAATCCTGCCGCCAGTAAGGGGCGCTAACTTTTACCGTAGTCTGCAAATCTTCCAAAGCGAACGAACTCGGCAAGAAAAGTACGGAGGTTACAAGATTATGGAAAAAATTATTCACGACCGGATAGAAACGGTCAAAAACGCGGGGGGGAGTGTTTGCAGCATTTTTCGGTTTGAACGAAACCGGGGAAGATATTTGCGGACGAATGTCCGGCAAATCTGAAACTTCAGAGCGCATTGAGTAAACCGGCGGATTATAAGAATCGCCCTGTATCCCGTAGCGCACGCGGAGAATCGTTTCGATACGCGAATAGTAGATATAAAACATGGGCGTACCATTGGGAAGATTGCGTATGTCCCAGGGGG
>JAQTWR010000357.1 GCA_028689195.1 Anaerolineales bacterium
GCATTATTGTGGATTGTTCCAGCGGAGAATCCGGGTCGGTATTGGCGGCTTGCACGGCGTAGATGTTTCGTTCGGGCGCGGGCGCAAAAGGCGGCAGGATTGCGCCGTCAGTCCAGTCAGCGGATTTTTGTTCGGCGAGATGCAGAAGCGTGGGAAGCAAATCAACCGCGCTGGTTTTATCGTAAATATCCACGCGTTTTTTTACGTCCGATTGAAAGATCATTAGCGGGATACGCACAATAGGCTGATATAGCGACGGCGTGATATGCCCCTGAATTCCGCGCTCGAATAACTCGCCGTGATCGGAAGTGAAGACGACCGTCGTGTTTTCCAATAGCCCCGAAGATTCGAGACTCTCGAAGAATTTCCCAAACTCGCGGTCAAGGTAGAGAATGTATTCGTCATACTCCGCGCGTTGGCGCAGCATAAATCGCGCAGAGTGAACAGGCGCGAACGGGTCTTGCGTTTTCTCGATATATTTGAAATCATCGTTTGCGAACGCGCCGTAAAAATCGCGGTGAGTCGTGTACGGTTTATGCGGCGGCATGAAGTGAAAATATCCCAAAAAAGGCTGGGGGATTTTCACGATTTCGCCGCTTAGAAAATCAATCGCGTCTTCGAGTAAAAAATGGTCGTCGTCGCGCGTCGCGGGAATCCCGCGCGGAAAATCTTTCTTAAACGCTTCAATCTTGCTTTCGTTGATTCGTTTGTAAATTTCCGAAAGGAATAGCGAATACGAAGTCCCGTCGGTTTTGACGGAATTGCGCGACCAGCCGATGTTGGCGATGTCGTCGTCATTTTTAAAAATGGATTGTATCAAGCCGCTGCCGCTGATGAGAAATTGTTCGTACGGAATGTAATTCGTAATATCGTCGGCAAATTGATTTAGAAACCGCACTACGTTTGGATTATGAGTATAGGCGATGCGATAATAGGATTCGTCAAACGCGCTAAAAATATTTTTATGGACGTATTCATTGGAAACGCCGTCGTTGAAACGAAAGGCGCGGTGTTTCCACGGGAGCGCGCCCGTCAATAACGAGGCGGCGCCCGTGACGGTGTAATTTCCGCCCGCGAAATGGTTGTGATACACAATGGCGCGTTCCGCCAACTTCGCCAAATTCGGCGTGGTCGCGCGGCTGTATCCATACATGGAAAGGTGATACGCCGAGAGCGCGTCAAAGACCACGATTAATATATTTTGTTTTTTTTCAAGCGATAATTGATTTGCGGCTCTCGAAGGCAGCGCGGAAAGGCTTAAGGATGTAAGCGCGGCAAGTTTTAGAAAGTCGCGTCGGCTGACAAAGTGGGTCATGTTTCCTCGTTGTATTTTTTGCGAATGGTCGTATTATATCTTTAACGAAACTTGAACATTCCGCAGGATAGAATAGACCTCTTGCAAATGTCAAAATACGAACCACGAAGTCTCAAAGACTCTAAAAAGAAAAACTTAGGGTTCGTAAAAATATAACTTCCCTTTGTTGGCGTCATTGCGAGCGTAGCGAAGCAATCTTTTATTCGTAAAATGGGGAGCGCTTCGTCGCTCCTCTCCTCGCAATGACGGAAGTTAATAATTTACAAATGGAAGAAGCGGAGTCAGACTTGTAAATTTTATGTGACATAAGTTACAGAATTCCGCTTTGTTTGCGCTATTATTCACGCACAACCGATTTTCAAAAGGAGACTGTTATGAACCTGTTCACGCTCGATAACCTGTTCCTTCTTCTCACCGGCTTGCTCGCCGCGTATCTGTGCTGGTATTTTTATCAGCGCTACAACCTCCATAAAGCGCTGCACAACCTGTACTATCTCATGGGTTTTGCGGTGCTTTTGATTTCAGGACTTCTGCTCATCTTCCTCGGCTTGGGGATTTTGAAGTCGCCGTATGTATTGACGGTTTCAAGCCTGATTCCGCTTGGCATTTCAATGGGACTTGCCGAAGAATATTACCCAAAATGGAAGACCTATTTCAAATGGTTCGCCGCGCTTGGCTTCCTTGCCATCGCCGTCACCAGCATCGGCGGAATGGACGCGCTAAAGAAAATCGCCGTGCCGCTCTTTCATGGCGTCGCCGGTCTTATGATCTTCTTCGGACCGTTCTATGCAAAAGGCGCGCCGAAGGGATTCTGGTGGGTCGGCGTCGGCGGATTCTTAATCGGTCTTGGCGGCATCGCGCTGGCTTTCATCACATTGGGCAAACAATTGTTATTCTTCAGCCCTGAGTTCGTAATGATGATCTTAACTCCGCTGCTCTTCCTGATGACGGGCGCGTACGTTTTGGGGTTTACAAAAAAAGGATAAAAACCAACCGCGAACGATAGATCGCGCGTCATGGTCTGTCGTTCGCGGCTCACGGTCGTATTTGGAGACGTTCACATGCAATTTATCAAAGACCGCTTCAATTATCTTTTCGGGTCTACAAAAGGATTGATTCTCTTCGCCATCGCCATGGTCGGCATTGTCACCGCAATTTGGGGCATGTTATCGGGTCCGATGGCGGAACTGGGCGTGCGCGAGATCGTCGTCAAAACGCTTGGCATGAAAATTGTCCAGTCGGAGCGCGAAGGGCGCATCATCATTTTGTACCACTCGATTGCAATGGCGCTGATTGCAATCGAAACCTACATGGTCACGGGCTTGCTGAAGATGAAGCCTTTTTTCAAAACCGCCATCAACGCCGTCATCACCGTCGGTTACATAACCACCATGATCTTCGGGATGGGCTTCGCGTACTTCGGTCACAACTGGGCGTTTCACGGATTGTACATCGCGGGGCTTACGCTGATTTTCTTCGCGGGGCTGATGTTGATCGTCGCGCTCTTCCCTTGGAATCCCGAATATTACGCGACCAACAATGAATACGCCCACGCCAAAAGCGGATTGGACTTGGAGCGCGTCGCGTTCTTTGCCACCGCCGTCACCACCGTGCTTTCGGCGTTATTCGGCGCGATTCCCGGCTCTTATTTTGGCCACGGTTTCGAGACCTTTCTCGCTGAAAACATCATCCGCCTGCCCGAAAAAACCACAATGGAATATTCGATTATCGGGCATCTTCACATCATGCTGGCGATCATCGGAATTATGATTACGCTCATCATAGGCCGCTGGCGGAACTTCAAAGGCGTTTTGCGTAAAATCTCCATGCCGCTGATGATTCTGGGAACTATCGTTTTGAATCTCGGCGTGTGGGGCGTGGTCACTCCGCTGGAGCCTGTGGCGCACATGGTCATCTACGTCGGCGCGACTCCCTCGATGCTGGCGGCGTTGTTCCTGTTGATTTGGGAGTGGGGCGTACTCATCCGCGAAGGGACGGCTCATATCGAGAAGCCAACTTTCGGGCAGAAGATGAGCGCGTTAGT
>JAQTWR010000358.1 GCA_028689195.1 Anaerolineales bacterium
TCCCGTTTCAGCCACCGAAGATCGCGTGGTCGGCACGCTCGATATTGAAAAAGCGATTCAAAAAGGCGAGCGTCATTTTGAGCCGGGCGTGCTTGCGGGCGCGAATCGCGGTTTGCTTTACATTGACGAAGTCAACCTGCCCGACGATCATGTCGTGGATATTCTTTTGGATTCAGCCGCGATGGGAATCAACACTGTGGAGCGCGAAGGAATTTCGTTCGCGCATCCCGCGCGATTTATTCTCGTCGGCACGATGAACCCCGAAGAAGGCGACCTCCGCCCGCAGTTGTTGGATCGCTTCGCGCTCTCGGTCGAAATTGTGGGAATCCGCGAAGCGCGCGAGCGCGTCACCATCATGGAGCGTAATCTTTCTTACGAAAAAGACGCGGAAGCCTTCCGCGCGTTGTGGCTCGAAAAAGAAGACGAACTTTCACAGAAGATCGCGCGCGGACGCGAACTGGTAGACCAGGTGACTCACACCAGCCGCGATTTGCTCTCCATCGCCGCGCTGACCGCTTCGCTTAACGTGGATGGTCACCGCGCAGATTTGGTCATCCTCAAAGCCGCGCGCGCCGAAGCCGCGTTTGAAGGTCGCACCAAAATCAACGACCACGACATCGCGCTGGCGGCGGAACTCGCGCTGCCTCATCGCATTAAACGCACGCCTTTCCAACAAGCTGAAATGACCGCCGACCAATTGCAGGAACGCATTGAGCAACTCGCGGGTCAATCCATGCCCGACGAATCGGAGAGCGAATCCGAAAATCAACAGAAGGGCGAAGGCGAGGAAAAAAAAACTTAAAACTTGAGGACGAGCAGCAGGAAGGTCCGCAGCAGGGCAACCCCGAACCGATGGCGCAGCAGGAAATCTTTGCGAGTTCCAACACCAATTGGTGGGACGGCGGACAAAAAGTTAAAGCAGGCGAGACCTTCCAGCCGCGCAAGTTGAATACCCCGCTTGATAAGTTGACGCGCAAGAAGGCGGGACGTCGTTCGCTCACAAAAACAGAACGCAAGCACGGACGTTATATCAAGTCGCGTCCGGCGGGGGATAAGTTAAACGACATCGCTTTCGACGCGACTTTTCGCGCCGCCGCGCCATTCCAAAATCAACGCACAGAAGAACGCAAGACTCTCGCCTTCTCTATTAAGAGAAGCGATTTGCAGCGCAAGATCCGCGTGAAGCGGGTTGCGAATCTTGTTTTGTTTTTGGTGGACGCTTCGTGGTCAATGGCGGTTGCGGAACGTATGAACGCGACGAAGGGCGCGATACTTTCGTTGCTGACCGACGCCTATCAACGCCGCGACCGCGTAGGATTAATTGTTTTTCAAAAGGATCGCGCTACGCTGGTTTTATCTCCCACCAATTCGATTCAACTCGCGCAGCGCGCGCTGATGGATATTCCCGTCGGCGGAAAGACTCCGCTTTCGGCGGGCTTGCTCATGGCGCAGGACGTCCTCAAACACGAGAAGCATATTCATCCCGACGTCGAGCCGCTGCTCATCGTCTTGACCGATGGCGCGGGAAATGTTTCCATCAGCACGCTTCCGCCGCAGGAAGAAGGATTCAAATTCGCGGAGATGATCGCGCAGGAAAAAGTCCGCTCGGTGGTGATTAATATGGAACATGCCGCATTCGATCAGGGACTCGCGCAGCAGCTCGCCGATCACCTTGAAGCGCCGTGCTATTCGCTCAGCGATTTGAAGGCGGAGAGTTTGTATAATACGGTGAGAGATGAAATGGCGAAGCCAAGTAAGAAGAAGTGAAAAGAGAATGTTGACAGTCATCTTTAAGATGACTGTCAACATTACTTGGTAAAATGAAATTGTGAGATCACAAACTAATTCCACCAGTCCAATATTGATTGCTCCTTGCGGAATCAACTGCCGCCTGTGTCGGGCGTACACAAGGGATAAGAATACTTGCCCCGGCTGCCGTGGCGACGACGCTTTGAAGATGAAATCTTGTCTGCAATGCGCGATCAAGAATTGTGAGAAACTCGTAAAAGGAAATCTCAAATATTGCTTTGACTGCGATGAATTTCCCTGCGCGCGTATTGCCCGCCTCGACAAGCGCTATCGAACAAAATACGGGACGAGCGTTATAGAAAATCTGGCGGATATCAAGAAAAACGGCGTACGAAATTTTGTCAAAAGCCAAAATGAAAAATGGATTTGCCCCACTTGCGGCGCGATGCTATGTATGCACAAACCGCAATGTCTCATGTGCGGATATGCGTGGCTCGTTCAATAAATGCGACTCGCCCCGAAATTATTTTCGCGGGCGAGTTTTTGTATGGCAGCAAACTTATTTGTCATGTTCAATTTGAAATGCATCTGTAATTCGTAGAACTCAAGTCGCATTTTTTTATCTGGCGGGTATAATTCGAATCGTTATAAATTCTTAGCCAAAGGATTTTTTTGATGACTACGCTTTTTTTTGCAACAGACATTCACGGGTCGGATATTTGCTGGAACAAGTTTTTGAATGCGGGGAAATTCTACGGCGCCGATAAATTGATTCTCGGCGGCGATATGACGGGCAAGGCGGTCATTCCTTTCGTGCATCAAGGCGGGAAAAAATATCGCGCCACGCTGCTCGAACAAGTATTCGAGACGACCAACGAAGACGAACTCGCCGATGTTCAAAAGCGCGTTCGCAGTCGCGGATATTATCCGTACCTCACCACTCCCGATGAAATTGCGGCGCTCGAAAATGACCCCGCGCGCGTCAGCGAAATCTTTTTGCAGGAAGTTTTGAAGGTCGTCCAGCAATGGATGGACATTGCGGATAAAAAACTCGACGGCACAGACTTGCAAGTTTATTGCTCTCCCGGCAACGACGACATGGACGAGGTGGATGATCTTATCCGCGCAAGCAAACGCGTGCTGCTTGTCGAGGGGTTGGTGACCCAGCTTGACAATCACCACGAGATGATTACTTCGGGGTGGAGCAATAAAACGCCGTGGAATACGCATCGCGAAGAAACTGAAGATCAACTTAAAGTCAGGTACGCGGCGATGACTTCTCAACTTAAGAATCCGCGCAACTCCATTTTCAATATCCATGTGCCGCCGTATAAATCGCAGTTGGATGAAGCCCCCGAATTAGATAAGGATTTACGCCCCGTGCTGGCTGGCAATTCCATGAAACCCGTCGGCTCTACCGCGCTGCGCGAAGCGATTGAGGCGACGCAGCCGCTTCTCGGGTTGCATGGTCACATCCACGAAGGACGCGGCGCGTCGCGCATCGGAAAAACTTTGTGCATCAATCCGGGTTCTATGTATGAACAGGGAACTTTGCTGGGAACGATTGTAAATCTCGGCAAAAATAAAGTGGAAGATTACGTTTT
>JAQTWR010000359.1 GCA_028689195.1 Anaerolineales bacterium
TCTTGAACGCACGCATGGGGGCGCGATTTTAAGTCAGCGCGTGATTTTCGAGCAGGAATATCAGCAGCGCGCGCAGCATTTTCCCGAGCAGAAAAAAGCCATCGGCGAACTCGCCGCGTCTTTGATCGAAGAAGGCGATATTGTTTTTATCAACAGCGGAACGACCGCGACGCAGGTTCTTCAACATGTGCGCCGCGATTCGCGCATTACGGTTTTTACGAATAACGTCAACGCAGCCATGGAACTTGGCGACCCGGGTTTTCGTTACTATTTGACGGGCGGCGAATTTCACGCGCGCTCCAATTCTTTGGCGGGGCGTTTTGCGCTGGATAATTTGAATCTGGTGATCGCCAATAAGGCGATTCTCGGCGTAGACGGGATTTCTATAAAACACGGTTGCACCGTGCCGACCAACGACGAAGCCGAAGTGGTGCGCCGCATGATCGAAAGAACAAAGGGGCAGGTGATTGTTGTAGCGGATCACAGCAAATGGGGCGCGGTATCCAACTTCCCTGTGGCGCGTATCGAAGAAATAGATAAATTGGTTACAGACGAAGGTTTCAGCGAAGAGGCGATACAAAACCTTGCGGAACATTCGGTGGGGACGCTGGCGGCAAAGAACGTAAGCGCGTAAACAGGCAGACATTGAAACGGGTAAACATGCAGGTATAGAAGCAGGCTTCGCTTGTTCGCTTGTATACTTGCATACTTTTTTATCTCACGGAGCGATATGAAAAATCAAGCGGAAATCGTTGTCATTGGCGGCGGGATTTACGGCGCGCAAGTTGCCTATCATCTCGCCAGATATGGTCGCAAAGATATTGTGATTCTGGAAAAAGGCGAAATCGCCAGCGGAGAGTCGTCTCACGCGGCGGGATTGGTCACGCAGTTCGCCACGTCGCAAGCCATGCTTAAGTTCCGCATGTACAGCATCGATCTGTATTCCGAACTTGGCTTGTTCGACCATGTCGGCAGTTTGCGCGTCGCATCGAGCAGGGAACAGTTGCTGGAGATGGAACGAAGCGTCAGCCGCGCAAAAGCGTTGGGCTTGGATTGCGAAATTATTTCGCCCGATGATGCATTGAAAATTATGCCGCAAATTTCCAAAAAAGATTTATACGGCGGTATTTATCTTCCGCGCGACGGGCAACTCGACCCGTACACGACGACAACTTCAATGGCGAAATTCGCCAAAGAATTAGGCGCGACGATTTATACAAACACGCGCGTAACGGGAATCAAAGTTTCGCCGAAGGGCGCGATTCAATCCGTCGTCACCGATAAAGGCGAAATCAAATGCGAGATCGTCATCAACGCGGCGGGACTTTGGGCGCCGCGTATCGCCGCGATGGTGGGCATCAACGTGCCGACGACTCCGGTGGATCATCAACACATCGCGCTCAAGGCTGTGCCCGGACATGAGTTCACGCACGAAACGCCGTGTTTGCGCGACCCTGATAATTTGGTTTACATGCGCCAGGAACACGGCGGACTCGTCATCGGCGGCTATGAGCCAACTCCGCTGGCGCGTTGGATTGACGGAGCGCCGTGGGAGCATGGCAGCGCAACCTTCCCCGGCGATTTCGATCAATTTGAAATGTTGCTTGAAGGCGCAATCCGCCGCCTGCCGTTTTTGGATCAGGCGGGCATTATTACTTTGGTGCGTCACCCCGGCGCGTATACGCCCGACTGCCAACCCATGCTGGGACCGATGCCCGGCGTGCGCGGATTCTGGATGTTGGCGGGCATGTCCTTAAATGGATATGGCGGCGCGGGCGGCATGGGCAAATTGCTCGCCGAGTGGATTATCGAAGGCGAAGCGCCGATGGATGTTTACGGCTATCGCGCCACGCGTTTTGGAAATTATTACGCCGATCCCGTTTACGCGGCAGAGCGCACAAAGGAAAGCGTCAAATATTATTATCGTCTGCGCTTCCCGCATGATGAGCACGAGAATGCGCGACCTCATCGCGTGAGTCCCGTGCATTATCGTCTGCTGGAAAATGGCGCGGTCTTCGGTGAAAAATTCGGCTGGGAGCGCGTGAATTATTTCAATCCCGGCAAACCTTCGCGGCGCATGGGCGAAGATCAACGCGAATGGGGCTGGAGCAAACCTCCGTTCTTTGAACGTTTGCGCGAAGAACATACCGCCACGCGCGAGCGGGTAACGCTTTTCGATTTGACTTCGTTTGGAAAGATCGAAGTCAAAGGCAAAGGCGCGCTGCCTTTGTTGCAGCGATTAACTTCCAGCGACGTGAACAAACCCATCGGCAGCGCCATCTATACTCAATTCTTAAACGCGCGCGGCGGAATCGAATCTGATTTAACCGTCACGCGTTTGGGCGAAGAAAATTTCTGGGTCATCACGGGTTCGGGTTTTATCGCCAATGATTTCGCGCGGATTCAAATGTATATGGATGAAAAAGACGGCGAAGTTTCCATCCGCGATATTACGCAGGACTATGCCTGTCTCGCGTTGTGGGGACCGAAGGCGCGCGGTGTGTTGCAAAAAATTACCAGCGATGATGTTTCAAATGCCGCGCATCCGTATTTGACGACGAAGTTGATTGACATCAACGGCGCGAAGGTTTACGCGCAGCGCGTCAGTTACGCGGGCGAACTCGGCTGGGAATTTTACATCCCCAACCATAAAGCCGCGCCGGTTTGGGATATGCTCATCGAAGCGGGAAAAGAATTCGGTCTCGAAGTTGGCGGATACAAAGTGTTGGATTCGCTGCGCCTCGAAAAAGGGTATCGCTATTTCACCGCCGACATTACGCCGTCCGAAACCCCTTACGAAGGCGGACTTGGCTTCTGCGTCCACCTCGACAAAGGCGATTTCATCGGGCGCGAGGCATTGGTCAAACAAAAAGCGGAAGGAATCAAACGCAAACTTTGCACATTGGTTTTAACTGACGGCGACGACTTCACTCAAATCTACGGCGGCGAAGCGCTCCACCATGAAGGCAGGGTGTTATCCCGCGTCCGCAGCGGCGGGTATGGATTTACGTTGAAGAAAAATATCCTGTACGCGTATCTTCCAATTGAATTGGCGAAGCAAGGAAATAAATTCAAAGTTGAATTGATCGAAGGCTACCGTGAAGCGGAAGTGAGCGCGTCCGTGTTATTTGATCCCAAAGGCGAGAGGGCGCGCGCATGATCGTCATTGCGAGGAGGGTGATCTTCCCGACGAAGCAATCCCCTGTCTCAAGGAGATTGCTTCGGGCAAAGAGAAAGAGCGCCCTCGCAATGACGGATGATTGATTATGCCTAAAAAACAAACTCCTCCCGCATATATCGGCTTTGGCATGTTGACGCCCGTTTATATTATGGCGTT
>JAQTWR010000360.1 GCA_028689195.1 Anaerolineales bacterium
GTGCAATCAGGCGAGCCCGCCATTTTCAACCATTCGATTCAATCCTTTGCGTACATGCTTTCTTCTTCCGAATGGAATTTGTTCAACGGCGCAAACGCGTTGTGGATCGAACAGCGCGGCGCGTTGATTCGCAATTTGCTCTACGCGTATTTTTTCGTCTGCTTCTTGATTATCCTCGTCAATGCGTGGATGAAGAACAAGCGCGGAATTAACGCGGATTTGTTGCTGGTCTGCGTCATCGGAAGTTTAGTCCTGCCAAGCGTCAATCACGATTACAGTTTGCCGCTCTTGACTGCGCCGGTTGCCATGTCCATTGCGAGCTGGCATACGCGGGATTTTCCCAGCCCCAAAGCGCTGACAATTATCTTGACGATACTCGTTTCGTTTGCTTATTTTGTTACGTCATTCCCGCCGCCATCGCGACCTTTATATTTGCAAAATTCCCTGCCGATGATTTTCGTCATCCTTACGGCGGTTGCGCTGCAAAATATCGTTGCCGCTTGGCGGAACTTTGCGACATAAATGTCGCGTTACGTTTTGTGTATTAGACAGCGTTGGGTAAAAACGAAAAGACTCAAAACCCAAGCCGGGTCGTTTCGGACACTGTCCTCAGCGCAGTCTTGTAAATAGGAGTTTATGATGCCTATCAAAACCCTCATCATGGGAGCCGCCGGACGCGACTTCCACAACTTCAATACCTTCTTCCGCGGGAACAAGGATTATGAAGTGGTCGCATTTACCGCGACGCAAATTCCCGATATTGAAGGTCGCGTGTACCCTAAAGAACTCGCGGGCGATTTGTATCCCGCGGGAATCCCAATCCGCGCCGAAGAGGAATTGCTCGACCTCGTCAAGAAACATGGCGTGGAGCAGGTTGTCTTTTCGTACAGCGACGTGCCGCATGAATATGTGATGCACAAAGCCAGCATGGTCAACGCCGCGGGCGCCGACTTTCGTATTATGGGGACGAAGCATACGCAGATCAAATCTACCAAGCCCGTTGTTTCCATCAGTGCGGTTCGCACCGGTTCGGGCAAGAGTCAAACCACGCGCCGCGTTTCTTTAATCCTGCAAGAGATGGGATACAAAGTCGCCGCGATTCGCCACCCCATGCCTTACGGAAATCTTGTGGCGCAGGAAGTTCAGCGCTACGCAAATTACGACGACCTCGACGAATATCAATGCACCATCGAAGAGCGCGAGGAATACGAGCCGCACATTGATAACGGCGTGATTATTTATGCGGGCGTGGATTATGAAAAAATCATCCGCAAGGCAGAAGCCGAAGCCGATATTATTTTATGGGACGGCGGCAACAACGACTTCCCGTTTTACGTTCCCGATTTGCAAATCGTGGTCGCGGATCCGCACCGCACCGGACATGAATCAACTTATTACCCGGGCGAGACGAACGTGCGCATGGCGGATGTATTCGTCATCAATAAAGTGGACACCGCCGACGCGGAGAACGTGATCAAGTTGCGCGAGTCGCTTCGTAAGTTGAATCCAACCGCGACGCAGATCGAAGCCGCGTCGCCGCTCTTTGTGGACGACCCCGACGCCATTCAAGGCAAGCGCGTGCTGGTCATCGAAGATGGTCCCACCCTGACGCATGGCGAGATGGCTTACGGCGCAGGATACATTGCGGCGCGTAGATGCGGCGCGAAGGAAATCGTTGACCCGCGTCCGTTCGCGGTGAAATCCATCGCCGCTACTTATGTCAAATATCCCAAGACGGGACCCATCCTGCCCGCGATGGGTTCCGGCGACGCGCAGACAAAAGACCTCGAAGAGACTATCAACAGATCCGATGTGGATTTGGTCATCATTGGCACGCCGATTGATCTTTCGCGCGTGATGAAAATCAAGAAGCCCGCCCAGCGCGTGCGCTATGAGTTGCAGGAGATCGGTCAGCCGACGTTGACCGACGTTTTGATGAAGAAGTTTGGAAAGAAGAAATAAGAGATTAGTGATTAGCGAAAGAAAATCGGCTTGCCTCGCAGCAAGCCGATTTTCTTTTGAA
Source organism: Anaerolineales bacterium (assembly GCA_028689195.1). Taxonomy (GTDB): domain Bacteria; phylum Chloroflexota; class Anaerolineae; order Anaerolineales; family Villigracilaceae; genus Villigracilis. Next base: position 2,024 of record JAQTWR010000360.1, read on the forward strand.
GCGCTAGTATCTATTTCCTGTTCACCAGCCAAATGCCGACCAAAATGACCGCGCCGCCCAAAACGGATACGGGCGTTATTTTCTCGCCTAAAATAAGCCCCGCCACAATCATGCTGGTCAGCGGCTCGATAAAAAGGAAGGCGCCTGTTTGCGCGGCGGCAAGCTGGCTGAGCGCGTCGAACCACGCGATTTACGCAAAGCCTGTGGTGAACACGCCGAGAAAAATCATCGCCGTCCAGCCCAGCGAATCGAGTTTGGGAATTTCCGTATAATTTTTCCCCGCGAAGAACGCCGCCGACGTAATCAGCCAGCCAATGGTCATCACCCAAAACGTCAGCAGCGTGGATGGGTGGTCGCGCAGTCCGCGCCGCGAAAGGATGGAGAATACCGCCCAGTTGATCGCGCTGACGAGGATGAGAAAATCGCCTGCCGTGCCAAAGTTCCCAATGGCGATGTTTTCAAGGCTGCCCTTGCTGACCACCGCCAGCACGCCGACCATTGCCAGCACGATGCCCGAAGATTGCAGCGCGCTCAATTTTTCTTTGAGAATCATCCAGCCCAAAATGGCGATGAACATCGGCGAGGTGGATACGATCCATGCGGTAGTGGAGGCTTGCGCGGTTTTTAATCCGTTGGATTGCAGCCACTGATGGAAGGAAATTCCCAAAAAGCCGAGCAACGAGAAATACATCCATTCGCCGCCTTTTGGAAATGAAAATTGTTTGCGCGCGACCACGGCGACAAGCAGCATGGGAATCCCCATTGCGAAACGCAGCCAGACCACCGCGACGGGGGAGATTTGCCCCACGGCAATCTTTGTCGCAACGAAGGACGCGCCCCAAACGATTACGGCGAACAGGGCTTCCAGATACGGAAGGGATTTTTTTATCATGCGCCGATTATAATGCGAATAACCATCTTCCCTTCGGGTATAATTGCGGTTCGGAGGCAACACTTTATGGAAATTACCTGGTACGGACATTCCTGTTTTCGACTCACAGAACGCAATTTTGCCACTGTGGTTACAGACCCTTTTGACAGCAAGGTCGTCGGTTATGAAGCGATAAAACTCAAAGCCGATATCGTCACCGTCAGTCACGACGCGCTCGGTCACAACAACAGCGACGCGGTCAAGGGCGCGACGCACACCCTGACGGGACCCGGAGAATTTGAAATCGGCGGCGTTTTCATCACCGCAGTTCAAACCGACAGCGCGGGAAAAAAGAAGGAAAGAATTCGCAACACGGTTTTCGTATTCGATTACGACGGAATCACGGTCGCGCATCTCGGCGACTTGCAGCAAATCCCTA